>JAUHYX010000063.1 GCA_030426285.1 bacterium | reverse complement strand
AAGGCTTCTAGCAAAGATCGGCCGCTGCAGTCCTGGGTGATGAAGTTTGCACAAATCAAAGATATCAAGAATAAGCTCGCTCGTGAACTAGTTCAGCTCAGGGTGCTCAAACAAGACGAGAAAGATTTTCTCCTCTTCTTTACACGCACGGTTTTTCCAGAACGCACGAACTCCGTTGAAGAGGAAATTAAAAAGCGTGTAGATGAAGCATTGCATTCAAATCTTGAGTTAGCGCCGCGAGACGGACTGCTCGTAGCACTGATGTCCAGTACCGGTATTCTCAATTTGTATTACTCATCTAAAGAGCGTCGCGCTTTCAAGAATCGGGTGAAAGAAATTGTAAATGGTAGTTGCATAGGCAAAGAAACAGACGAGGCAATAAAGAGTATTCAGGCAGCTCAAGTTGTTGCTGCCGTTGTTCCAGCAATTGTCGCAACTACTGTAGCCTCGAATTAAATTCTTTTAGGAGAAAAGGGTGAGTTCTTGCGATGTATGTACGTCGCCGCGGAAGTGAAATCCGGGCTCACCTTCTACAAGTTCCGGCAGTCGTGTGCGCAATTGTTGGACCGTTGTCTGATAGACGGCTTCTGTCCAATTCATCTTTTTGGCTACGAGTCGAGCTTCTTCGCCTGTACCACTGACAAACCGACCACGAGAAACTTCAAAAAAGTCAACCGCAAAGTGTTTTGCACCTGTCTGAAGCAAACGATCTGCAAAAGAATCGACATGTACCACGGGTAACAATGGAGACAGCGTAACACATGTGCGTATACCTGCTTGTTCGAGCTTTTGTACTGCTTGCAATCGTCGTTGTATTGACGGACAAAGAGGTTCAAAGGCCTTGCGAATGTTGTCGTTATCAGTTGTGATCGACATATTTACCTGTACATTGTGTAGCTGCTGCAATACGTCGATATCTCTAGTCACAAGTGGACTTCTCGTTTGCACAACCAACACTATATGTGGTCGCTGCGCCATCAATTCTATGCATGCCCTCGTGAGCAGCGTTTCTCGTTCTATTGGTACATATGGGTCCGTAACAGAGCTCATATACACCCAAGCTCCGTCATGAAGCCTACTAGTCATTTCAGATTTGAGCAGTTGCGGAGCATTGGTCTTGGGTGAAATCCATTGCCCCCATGAATCCTGCAATTCTGTAGTGCGAGCAAAGAATGCGGCGTAACAGTAAGAACATCCAAATGAGCACCCTGAATACGGATTCAGTGAATAGTCAAATCGCTTTAGTGCACCAGATGTTTTGGTTAGGATGCTGCGCGCGTTGATATCTGTTCTGTGAATTGACGACATAAGCGCACAAAGTACAAACAGCAGCATAAAACAAAAAAAGCCTTCAAGAATGAACTTGAAGGCTTCTAGTAGCGGGGACAGGACTTGAACCTGCAACCTTCGGGTTATGAGCCCGACGAGCTACCAGTTGCTCCACCCCGCGGTGTTAATAGACTACAAATGTAAGGATATTGTAACAAGAATGCAAATGTTTTCAGCATGAGTCATTTTCTTGGTAATTTGTGCGTTCGCAAACAACTCTTCATAAAGAATGGTATTACCACATGTTAGTGTCGGCAAATTGGCTGCAGGAATTACTCGAAGAACAAGTTACTCATCAGGATATTATTTCAGCTCTAACAAGTCTTGGACTGGAAGTTGAATCTGCTGAACGTCAGGGTGATGTGTTTAAGCACTTTTATGTTGGGCATGTCAAAGAGTGTGTGCCGCACGAGAATGCAGACAAATTGCGAGTTTGTACGGTTGATATCGGTGAAGATGCTACGAGAACGATTGTTTGCGGTGCGCCTAATGTGGATGCTGGCCAAAAAGTGGCCGTTGCGATTGAAGGAGCCATTGTGCCGAGTGCAGGTTTTGAAATTGGTAAGCGCAAAATTCGCGGGGTTGAATCGCGCGGCATGATATGCTCGCGTTCTGAACTCGGAGTTGGCGAAGAGCACGATGGTATTTGGGTACTCGAAGACGATGCCCCTGTTGGTACCGATCTTGCCGAATTCTTAGAAATGAATGACACAGTCATTGATATTGCGATTACGCCAAATCGCGCCGATTGTACGTCACATTTTGGAGTAGCACGCGATCTAGCAGCGTACTTTGACTGTATGTTCAAAGATGCAGTGGTGCATATTCCACAACCCGGTGAGTGCTCTATAGGAATCGAGATCAATAACCAAGAACTGTGTACACGATACGCCGGCGTTGTTGTCGAAAATGTAAAAGTTGTTGAGAGTCCCGACTGGCTAAAACAGCGCTTGCAAGCTGTTGGGTTGCGCCCGCGCAATGTAATTGTCGACATCACCAATTTTGTGCTGATGGAGTGTGGACATCCGCTGCACGCATTTGACGCGGACGAGATCAAAGGACGGAGCATCGTAGTTGAAACAGCCGGAAAAGCGCAGAAATTCACAACGCTAGATGGCAAAGAACGCGAACTCACATCTGATATGCTCATGATCAAAGATGCTGAAGGCCCAGTTGCAATTGCCGGCGTGATGGGAGGACAGAACAGCGAAATTAGCGACAAGACTACAACAGTGTTTCTCGAATCCGCATGGTTCCAGCCTTCATCGGTTAGAAAGACTGCTCGTGCTTTGGGCATTCACAGTGACGCTTCATACCGGTTCGAACGCGGTGCAGACGTGAACCGCATTCCATATGCATTGTGGCGAGCTGCAACCCTCATTGAAGAATGTGCCGATGGCAAAGTTCAAGGTGAGTGGTTGGATGTGTATCCACAAGAAATTTCTCCAAGTTCAATTTCATTGCGCTTTGAGCGAACGCGCGAACTTACAGGTGCGACAATATCGGACCAGGACCAGTTGCGTTTCCTCGACGCGATAGGATGCAAAGTCATCGAAGAGCAAAAAGATGGCGTCGTAGTCTCTGTCCCAACATGGAGGGTAGATCTCAAGGAAGAGGCGGACCTCATCGAAGAATGCCTGCGACTCTACGGGTACGACAATGTAGAACTGCCAACATATGCCAAGATACCTCATACCAAAACTCCATTGCCAAAAGAGCTGAAGCCGTGCGTGGATATTGAGACATTGCGATCGTGGTTGTGTGGCCGTGGATTCGCAGAAATGTACAACCAGTGTATCATCAACCCGCAAGACGCTCGTTTGTTTGGAGAAGGAATTGTAGAGCTCGCAAATCCACTTGGCGAAGAAATGTCAGTGATGCGACCGTCATTGCTCCCATCGGTAGCCAAAGTAATTGGCAACAAC
This sequence comes from bacterium, assembly GCA_030426285.1. Lineage (GTDB taxonomy): Bacteria > Bacteroidota > Ignavibacteria > Kapaibacteriales > UBA7675 > JAUHYX01. The sequence goes on along the minus strand of JAUHYX010000063.1, from coordinate 12,281 downwards.
AATCGCCGTGGCACAAAAGACCTTTGCTTATTTGAGATCGGAACAGTTTTTCGCGCTTCGTCACATGCAACATCTTCAATTGGCCAAGCACAGGGCTTCGTAGAAAACAAGCATGTAGTGTGTGCAATGAGTGGCAATGTTGAAGGCGAGTTTTGGGGAACGGAACACCCTCGAGCGACAGATTTTTACGATGTCAAAGGCTTAGCTGAACACATAGCCCAAGTGTTGCGCATCCCAAATATGTCATGGAAGAAACCCACCAAGCCTAGAGCTGGGTTTGGCGCAAATGTGCTCGACTTCGTGGTGGCCAAGAAAGTGGTTGGGCATATTGGTGCACTCAATCGCGACCTATTGGCTACTTATGATGCTTCAGAAACGTATGTGTTTGAGCTCAACATAACAGCACTAGAGTCCATTCACCGCTTGCCGCGCAAATTCAAACCAACGCTACAATTCCCTAGCAGTGATCGCGATTTGGCATTTGTGTTAGACGAAGAAACAGCCGCAGGTGAAGTATCCGCTACAATTGAGAAAGCTGCTGGCAAATATTTGTTGTCGCTGAACGTTTTTGATGTGTTCCGTCACGACTCGCTTGGAGCAGGAAAGAAGAGCCTTGCATTTCAACTCGTGTTCAACGGTAAAGATAGAACTCTGAAGGACAAAGAGGTTGATCAATGGATCGCAAAAGTAGTGAAATCGGTGAAATCTTCACATGGCGGTGAGTTGCGCTGATTTCCAATTGATAATCCGGCAAAACTTTCGTATTTAGTACAGTTTAGCGGGATCACTTGCGACATCGGTTGAGGATTCAAAAGCAGCGAAACTATGGAAGGATCTGAATTACAGAACGAACTCCAGCCTTCTGCAGAAGTGAGGGCCGCCGTATCCCAATTGTGGGAACATGTGCGGGCTGTCACCGATGTGCTTGCTGCTGTTTCTAGAGAGCGAGATGCACTTACATCGCGCTTGCAAGCTGTTGAAGAACAACAAGATACAGAGAACGCACGGGAAGCTGAACTCGCCTCCTTGCGCACGCAATTGGCTCTCGCCGAAGAGCGTTATAATACTGCATCCAGAATGCTGGAATCAGTGCATGAAGCTGCTGAGGACGCCGAGCAATTCGACAGTCTGCAGCACAGTCTCAATGAATTGAGTGTTGACAATGACTCACTCTTGCAATTGTTACAAGAAACGGATGCTGCTGCTGAGAACGCTAAGTCCGCCGTGTCCAGTAAGGTCGCTGTATCAGAAGCAGAGATAGAGAGCCTGAAACGGAGCGTTTCGGAAAAAGACATCACAATTGCCGAGTTGGAAGAGCAGCTGCAATCTGCCGAGGCACGAATAAACGAACTTTCTGTGCAGTCCGGTGAAGCCGAGTCAGGCGCATTGCAAGCAGCAAAAAGTGAATTGAGAGAAAATGCTCTTACAATAGAAAATTTAGAACGACAACTGCGTGTCTTGCGAATGCAAGGACATTCAGGAGCCGAAGTACAATCTGCACCACAATCAGTAGGTACTGACTCACAACCAGCGTCAGGCTCTGAAGTAGGCAACGAGGAATTGCGGGCTGATATTCTCGCTGCGTTAGAAATCGTTGAGCAAATGCTCAATGTCGAAGCGAGCGGTGTAGATGATGGGAGGAACTCATGAAGAGTGTACAAACACAAACAGTAAAGGTTTCAATAGCAAACCAAGAATATAAACTTCGTACTGACAACCCCGATAAAGCGAAACACATTGCGTCGGAGGTTGATAACTCCATACAACAATTGCGCAGAAAAGTCACCGACCCATCTACGCAAACCCTTTCCATACTCACGGCTCTCAACTTCGCAGAACAGAAACACGAACACGCGGAACAGCAGGAGGTTGACAAAGAATTTGTTAGTGCAGAACTAGCAAAAATGTCCAAGCTTTTGCGCAAGTCGTATCAAGATCATTTGTTTCGCGATGAACAACTGCAGATTATTGACAGTTAACAGCAAAAAAATTGTGAAAGAGAGTAAAAGGTAGCCGTAGTCACCATTGTATAACGCAAAATAAGAACCGACAATTTTACTATAGGGATCTCTGCTCTGGGTATTGATGGCAGGCCTCAACCGCTTAGGCGGTAACACCGTTTTTCGGTGTTCAGTGGACGTCAGATATATGCAGGCGTTTACCCACTGTGTTTTTTACAGGGTTCTTATTGGCCTTTTAGCGACAACCATTCGTGGTGTCGCACAGTGGTGACACGGCCTTTTTTTTATTTGTTCCAACACTTGTTGGTGATATACATGAAATGGAGTAACTGATGGCCGATGAGATGCTTATGACAGCGGTGCTCAGTGTGGTTGGTCTGCTCCTCGGTACGACAATTGGATATTTTCTCGTATCGAGAACTGCGACTTCTAAAGTCACAGAAGCAGAAGAACGCGCAAAAGGAATTATCAAAGAAGCGCAAGTAGAAGCGAAATCGTTTGAAAAAGAAAAGCAGTTAGAGATTAAAGAAGAATGGCTCGCCAAAAAGCAAGAGTTTGAAAAAAAGTCTAATGAACGACGCAAGAAGCTGCAAAGGCAAGACCAGGACCTAAAACAGCGCGAAGAGAGTGTAAAGAAAAAGTTAGACACGGTGCAGCGCAAAGAAAAGCAATTGCAGTCGTTAGAAACTAGTTTGCAACAACAGAAACGCAGTTCTGACGCCAAGGCGAAGCAGATAGACGAATTGCTGGCCGAGCAAAATACCCGTCTTGAACGCATTACGGGAATGAGTAAAGAAGATGCCAAGAAGTTCTTGATGGAAAACTTGGTAAATGAAGCAAAGGCAGAATCTGCTCAGCTTGTGAAAGATGTGCGCGATGAGTCGCGACTCAATGCCCGCAAAGAAGCGCAACGAGTAATTGTCCAGGCCATTCAAAGGTCAGCTAGCGACTATTCAATCGAAAACACTGTGTCCGTTGTCAATCTGAAGTCTGAAGACCAGAAGGGGCGTATCATCGGCCGCGAAGGTAGAAACATTCGCGCTTTTGAATCAGCGACAGGTGTGGATTTGATCATCGATGACACGCCAGAAGCCGTGATTATTTCAGGCTTTGACGCTTTCAGAAGAGCTATTGCAAAACGCGCCTTGGAGAAACTGTTGGCAGACGGTCGCATTCACCCTACGCGTATCGAAGAGATCGTTGAAAAGGTTGAGGCTGAGCTTACAGAAGAAGTGCGAGAAGAAGGCGAGAATGCATGTATGGAGTTGAACATACACAATGTACACCCAGAAATCATGAAGTATGTCGGTCGTATGAAATACCGTTCTAGTTATGGCCAGAACCTTCTGAATCACAGCATCGAAGTTGGGTATTTGTGTGGCGTTATGGCAAATGAATTGGGATTAGACCCCAAACTCGCTGTACGCTCGGGCTTGTTGCACGACATCGGAAAATGCGTCGACCGCAGTATCGAAGGTCCACACGCAATTCTCGGATATGATTTGTGTAAGAAGTACAAAGAACATCCGGTTGTAACAAATGCCGTTGGCTCGCACCACGAAGATATTGAAATGGAAACACCGTATGCAGCCCTGGTCCAAGCTGCCGATGCTATTTCGGGTGCACGTCCAGGTGCTAGACGTGAGTCGCTAGAAAACTACGTCAAAAGATTGGAGCAGTTGGAAGACATCGCTCACAGCTTTGACGGCGTTCAAAAAACGTTTGCGATTCAGGCGGGACGTGAGATTCGCGTCATAGTCGAACCAGACCGTGTAGATGATCTTTTAGCCGATACTCTGGCACATGATATCGCCAAGAAGGTCGAGCAAGAAATGCAATATCCTGGTCAGATTCGCGTAACTGTAGTACGAGAGAAACGCGCTATTGGATACGCTAAGTAACCCGGCTTTCTCCCAGTAACCATGCGCTGTTTGGGCGTACTGAAGTGATTACAGAACAGGAGTGTTTCGATGAAAGTTGAGCAAATATATACCGGTTGTTTGGCAGAAGCCGCATACTATATTGAGTCTGAAGGCGAAGCTGTAGTAATTGACCCATTGCGCGAAAGCACACCGTATCTGGAGCGCGCGCAACGAGATGGTGCTACAATCAAGTATGTTTTAGAGACTCATTTTCATGCAGATTTTGTATCTGGTCATATCGATCTAGCTAAAAAGTCAGGTGCAACAATTGTGTATGGACCGACCGCAAAACCTTCTTATGACGTGCATATCGCTGAAGACAATGAAGTGCTGCATGTTGGCAAGGTGAGTATCGTTGTCCTGCACACTCCTGGACATACCATGGAAAGCACAACGTATCTGCTGAGAGACGAATCGGGCAAAGATTACGCAATTTTCACGGGCGACACGCTGTTTCTCGGTGATGTTGGTCGTCCCGATCTTGCGGTGAAGAGCGACATCTCAAGAGAGGACCTTGCTGGAATTCTGTTTGACTCTTTACGCAATAAATTGATGCCTCTTGCTGATGATGTGTTAGTGTATCCAGGACATGGTGCCGGTAGTGCTTGTGGTAAGAAAATGAGCTGTGACACTGTGGGAACACTCGGAGCTCAAAAGGAAAGCAACTACGCTTTGCGTGCCAACATGACAAAAGAGGAATTCGTGGCTGAGGTAACAGAAGGCTTGACTGAACCTCCGCAATATTTTGCTAAAAATGCCCGCCTGAATATGGGTGGGTATGGTTCCTTCGACGAAGTACTTGAAAAAGGTGTTCAGCCCCTAAGCCCTGATGAGTTTGTTTCTGTTGTGGAGGCTACTGACGCCCTCATCCTCGATACTCGTCACAAGGATACATTTGCAGAATGCCATATTCCCGGCTCAGTCTTCATTGGTGTAGATGAGAGTTTTGCACCTTGGGTTGGCGCACTGATCACAGACTTAAAGCAGCCAATCGTATTTCTTTGTGAAGCTGGAAGAGAGGAAGAGGTTGTCACTCGTTTAGCAAGAGTTGGCTATGATAATACATTGGGATACCTACAAGGAGGTATCGATGCATGGAAAGAAGCTGGTAAGGAAACGGATAGCGTAGATCGCATTGATGCAAGTGACGTTTCTGAACTACTCAACGCCAACAAGGATGTAGGCGTTTTAGATGTTCGCAGACAAACGGAATTCGAAGAAGGTCATTTGCCTAACGCTGTGAATTTCCCGCTAGACTATATCAATGCGAACATGACGAAAGTAAACCCTGCCTCACAGTACGTAATGCATTGTGTTTCTGGCTATAGAAGCATGATCGCCGCTTCTATTCTCAAGGCTAGAGGCTTTGACGCCATAACCGATATTGCTGGTGGTTACGAACAATTGGTGAAAGCAGGCGTAGCGACTACAACGTCAAGTATGGCGGATGCGTAGTGGCTGCTTTGCGTAATGTTTTTCCGTTTCTGCACTGGGCTAGTTCTTACAAGTCCAGTTGGTTGCGAGGAGACATTACAGCAGGACTGACCGTCGGAGTTATTTTAATTCCCCAGGGCATGGCATATGCCATGCTCGCGGGGCTTCCCCCTATTCATGGACTGTATGCAGCAACCTTGCCTATTTTGCTGTATGCTTTGTTAGGTACATCGCGCCAATTGGCAGTTGGCCCTGTCGCCATGGATTCCTTACTTACTGCCACTGCGATTGCACCACTTGCTGTGTCCGGCACAGCAGAATATATCGTATTAGCTTCGTTGCTGGCTCTGGTTGTAGGTTGTCTACAGTTTGCGATGGGTCTGTTTCGGCTGGGTTTTCTCGTGAATTTCCTATCTGCTCCGGTTGTCTCAGGTTTTACTTCTGCCGTTGCTCTCATCATTGCAGTCAACCAAATACCGTTGTTGCTCGGAGTCGATGTTTCTGGTACACAGTTTATACATGATATTCTCTTGTCAGTGGCGGCAGGGTTGAACGAGGCAAACACAATAACGGTCGTAGTTGGTGGGGCTTCAGCTGCAATTATCTATGGACTGAAAAAACTCCATAAAGGGATTCCAGGAGCGTTGATTGCGATAGTACTCGCCACAGCTTCTACGTGGTTGTTTGCATTGTCAGAACATGGATTAGCGGTTGTGGGTGACATCCCAAGTGGGTTGCCAATGCTGTCGCTGCCACAATTCGACATGCCCATGATTGAAACACTTTTCTCGACTGCTGCCGTGATTGCCCTGATTTCTTTCACAGAAGCTGTTGCTATTGGCAAGGCATTGCAGGCCAAGCACAGAACGCAAGAAGTGATGCCAAATAACGAATTGCGCGCCATTGGTGTTGCCAATATTGGTTCTTCATTCGTAGGGGGATTTCCTGTGACTGGTGGCTTTTCTCGTTCCGCGGTGAACGACAATGCCGGAGCAAATACACCCCTCGCATCTGTGATTAGTGTGGTCGTGGTGAGCTTGATTCTGCTGCTGTTGACAGATGTCTTTACGATGCTGCCTATCGCTACGCTTGCTGCTATCATTTTTGTTTCTGTGCTCGGACTTCTGCGGATTCGAGAAGTTCACAATTTGTGGCGGTTTGATCGTGTTGACCTAGCTCTGATGGTAGCAACCTTTTGCGCTGTGATCTTTTTTGGTGTTATGGAAGGGATCGGCCTTGGTGTTCTTATGTCACTGGCCCTTGTCGTGTACCGCTCTTCGTACCCTCACATAGCAACCCTAGGTAGGCTGCCGGGCACAGATCAATTCCGCAATGTCAGGCGTTTCGACGAAGTTGCTCCCATTCCAGGTGCAATTATTGTCCGGCCTGATGCCCCATTGTTCTTTGCCAATATAAATGCACTTCGCGATAGGCTGTATCGCGAGGAGTCTAAACTCAAAGAACCTTTGCGTCTCGTTGTTATTGATGCCTCAGCTATATCTTCTCTGGATTCAACAGCAGTGCAATGGTTGCGCGTTGTGGCGGAGTATTGCTCTAAACGTGGTATTACACTTATGTTTTCAGATGTTATTGGTCCAGTGAGAGATACAATGCACGCAGCCGGGCTGTTTGACGATATAGGACATGACAATCTTTTTCTCGACACGAAGAGTGCGGTTGATGCATTTGAAGCCCGTTCTGCGGGAGAGGAAGCTCAGCAACACCCAGGGGCACTGCAAACTGGCCTTGTTGACTAAGCTTGTGCTCGTTGCAAAGCGTGAGAAATGTCGTTGACAATATCATCAATATGCTCCAAGCCGACCGAAAACCGAATCAGACCATCTGTTATACCTACTTCTGCTTTTTCAGCTGCGGAAAGTTTGCTGTGAGTAGAAGATGCTGGATGTGTGACAATAGACCGTGCATCGCCTAGGTTCGCACTGCGCAAGCAGAGCTGCAATGAGTTTATGAACTTACTGCCACATTCTATTCCCCCTTTGATTTCGAAGCTCAACATTCCCCCTCCACTGCTCATTTGTTTGCGAGCAATTTCAAAAGAGGGATGAGAGTCTAGAAATGGATAGTTGACTTGTTCAACCTGTTCTTGTTGCTCCAACCAAGAAGCCAGTTGTTCGGCGTTCTCAGAGTGTTTTTGCATTCTCAGTGGCAATGTTTCTATACTCTTTGACAAGAGCCAAGCATTGAATGGTGAGAGGCTTGGTCCTGTGTTGCGAGCAAAGACATAGATCTTCCTAATCAGATCGGCGCGTCCTGCAACCAATCCACCCAAACTGCGCCCTTGGCCATCGATGTACTTTGTAGCTGAATGAATAACAAGGTGTGCGCCATGTGTAATTGGTTGTTGCAGTATGGGCGTCGCGAAGCAGTTGTCAACAACGAGAAGGATACCATGTGCTTCTGCTAGTTGTGCAAAGTATGCGATGTCGAGAATATCACATGCCGGATTCGTTGGCGTTTCGAGATACAGTATTTTTGTGGCGGGAGTGATCAATTGTTCAGCCAATTCAGGAGTATCTGCACTGAAATAACTAGTGTGTATATTCCATCGGGGCAAAATATTCGAAAAAACCGTATGGGTGCTTCCAAAAACACTGCGGCATGCAACAATATGATCACCGCTTTCTAAAAGCGCGGCAAAGGTTGAGAACACCGCCGCCATTCCCGTGGAGAGTGCTAGCCCTGATTCCGCACCTTCAAGAAGAGCAACTTTCTCCGCCAGTTCACTTGTATTCGGATTCGAAAAGCGGCTATAGATATTGCGTTGTTGCTCTTCAGTAAACGCTGTGCGCATATCTTCCGTGTCGTCAAAAACGAATCCACTTGTCAAATACACAGGGACTGCGCTTTCTTTGTATTGTGTTCGCTGAGCTTGTGTGTGAATGGCGATTGTCTCAGGCTTCATGCTTCTCACCATTTACAACTACAGTATGCGAGATATCTACAGAAGCTTGCAACATATGGCTCACGGAGCAATACTTCTCCGCTGAAAGTGTAGCTGCACGCATGGCTTTTGTAGGGTCTACAGTACCTTCAAAAACAAACTGAATGGAAATACGTGTAAATACTTTCGGTATATCATTGCTGCGTTCACCATGTACGTTGACTGTCAATGAATCGTACTCTTGTTTCTGCTTTTTTAGGATTGCCACTACATCCATCGCGGTACATCCTCCCACTGCTGCGAGAACCATTTGCATTGGGCTGAGAGCGCTTCTTTGCGCTCCGTCTTTCGCAGATCCCTGCAACATAACTTCAACCGGAGTCTCATCTTGCGCAACAAATTGTAAGTCGGAAGTGTGCTTAAGCGTAATATCCATGTGTTACTTTTCCGTAAAGTTCGTGTCAATCTGTGTATCGCTAGTTATTGCTACTTGCAACTTACAAACTCTCGGAGTATTTTCAGGTGATTCCAAACAATGGGTGTGCTATGCCAACTGTCCATAAAAACAGTTTTTTTTACGCGTTTTCAACATCGTTTCTGTTGTCGTTGGCCGCAGTGGTTGGGCTGTTTATAACGCACAGACTGCTTTTCGTTGATGCTAAAGAATTCTCCTCACTTCCCGAATGGTTTTTCGCAGAGCTTTCCACCGAGTACGCAATTGTGTTACTTTTGGTGTTCGTAGGACTCTTCAGTGGAGCGTATATTTGGATGCGAGGCAAAACAAAGGTGCATTGAGAACAGTATTCTTCGTCAACACTTCCAAAGTGTGGGGCGGAGGGGAGTTGTGGCATGGACAAATGTTTTTACAACTCTTGCAACGAGGGTGGGATGCTCACCTGATTGCTGCACCAAACAGCGAGCTCGTAGCTTGGCTACAGGATCGTGGTGTCGATTCTGAACGTATCCATGCTGTTTATGCTATGACCAAAGATGTGCTGACGCCCGCAGTTCGCAAACGAGTGAAGCGGTTGTTTCAACAATTCCAACCTGAGCATATCATCCTGAACTCTCCACTTGATGTGAAAATGTGTGCGCCAATTGCACGTGCATGTGGTGTTCCAGATATCATCTATCGCCGTGGCTCAGCAATACCCGTAAGAAACACCTTTTTGAACCGTTGGTTGCTCAATACCAAAGTAGATCGATTTATAGCCAATTCCGAGGAAACGAAGCGCACATTAGCGGAATCTGGTTGTCTTGCAAATCCAGAGATTCGTATCGATGTCTTGTTCAATGGTGTTGACGTCGGAAAGTATAGGCGTGCTGCCACCTTTAACCTTGGCAAACGCCACTCGGAACAATTAGTGATTGGAGCTCTCGGGAGGCTCACTTTTCAAAAAGGATTTGATATCTTAATTGCTGCTATGCCTGTCGTGTTGGATGAGTTTCTTGATGTCCGAATGGTAATTGGCGGAGAAGGTGACCAACGTGCCGCGTTAGAACACCAGATCAGGGAATTGGGTTTGCAAGAGTCAATAACCCTCACGGGGTTTGTAGAAGATACGGTAGACTTTTTTGGATCTGTGGACCTGTTTTGCCTACCGAGTCGTTGGGAGGGGTTTGGTTTTGTCCTTGCTGAAGCCATGGCCTCAGCCTTGCCTTGCATAGGATTTAATGTTTCAAATATTCCTGAGATTATTCAGGATAATGTTACTGGGGTCGTGATAGATCAACAAGACAGTACGGGACTCTCCCAAGCGTTGGTCGAACTCTTGTATGACACCAAGAGCCGAAAAGAAATGGGCCAGGCAGGACTACAGAGGGTAGGTGAGCTGTTTTCGTTGGAGGCTGCTACAGATGCGCTGGAAACCTTTCTTCATTCTTCATAGAGCATTGTATGTGCACGAATTTATGTACATTCTTTGCAATCGAACAAACCCGAGTCAGAAGTTTTGGTACTACTCAATTACTAGGAGAGCATGTTATGTTTGACAAGGTGTTTAAGGGAGCCGTGATTGTCTTAGCTGCGTTTGTTCTGATCGGTACAGCATACGTTGCTGTTGAAGCGTATCCAAATGACGAGATTGTAGACGAAGTGCTGCACGAAAATGCATTGGGGATGTACGAAAAAGGTGCATTTCCAGAACTCACGCCTACAAGTTTTCTCAGTAGTCCTACCAGTACATCATTGCTGCATATTGAGCGAGACAACCGACACTATGTGGTCGTATCGCACACTTTTTTCTCGATGAACCAGTTGAATTTGTATGAATTGACGGACAAAGGGCTCGTCAAACCAGGTAACTAGCGTTTGATTTGAATTCGAAATGCAACAACGCGATCGGGATACGTTACGCGCAAGACATACGGTCCAACCGCTATGTCTGGTGTGATGTCAATCTTCCGCGTTGATAAGAATCGAAGCGGTGACTCGTTGCCGCGAACATCAGATAGTGAAACCGACAGTGGAACCTGTCCCCCTTCAATGTACAAGAAGTCCGACACAGGGTTTGGATATACCACGAGCCTGGGTTCCACCGTTGTATCCTGAATGCTCGTGGGAGTGCTCAGGTGAAAATCAGGTGCTGGTCTGTAGAACGCAAACGTTGTAATGTCCGATTGCTGAAATGTATCTGGGTTATACGAATACATCGACTGAGGAAAAGCACTCTCCATGTCCCAGTTCAATCCTGATACCGCTAAGGTGTCAACAATTGATGAGACCTTACCAGTTGCCAACACAACCCTGCCAGATCCGCTCGCAATTTTTGAGATCCGTTCCTGAAACTGAGACTCTCCTGAAAACAACGGCGAAATGATTGACACAAGAAAACCGTGCTCAGGCGTATTCAGTACGTCTATAGTGTAGTACTCAGTCAAAAGCTCGGACTCTATCTCAAGGGAGCCGGGATCAAACGCCATGTTGTTGTATTCGAGAACCAAATCGGTTTCACCGACCCAAATGTCGGTTTCACCAGTATTTTCCACCGTGATGTCAAACTCCAAAGTACCGTCTACCACACGTTGGTTTTCAATACGCATGAAGAACAGTGTTTCTTGTGAGAAGGCATATTTGGACGCAACAGCAAATAGGCAGCACATCAATGCTGCAGCACTACAAAAACATCTCATAACTTATCTCGCGACTATAAACTTGGTGGTTCCAATGTCCTTTCCAAACGCATCCGATATGCGAATGACATACGAACCTGCACTAAAATACTCGTTCAGCAGTTGAATCTCGCTTGTCTCGGACAAACCATTTGTCTGCACATTCTCTTCTCGCCACACTTCTTGACCGTTCATGTCAACAAAAGTCAACGTGTACTCTTTGTAGGCAAACTTATCTGAATCAAACTTCACGGTGATAGCATATGTCGCAGGGTTTGGCGATACAATGATTTGTGGTCCAATACGACCTGGCCCCGGCTCAGTACCGCGACCGTCAACACAGTAATCTCCTCCACCGGTCACGTCCTTCAACTCACCAGAAAGATCGTCATAAGAGTGAACCAATGTCCCGAACAGCTGACCTATACGCCAGTCTACCGGGTAAGAGTTGTTTGCACCGCACACAGATTCAACCGTAAATGTTGCGATGCGAATACGTTCGTCGCTCGGTACAAAGTACGTATCCTCAATATTCTCGGGAGCAATCAGTGCAACAGCAACGACATTGGGAGGCAGCTGTGCATCTGGTAGGTCGAGATTGTAGCCCAGAGATGAAAACTCAGGCGCTAACTCAGCACGGAGATTGGCATTATTGCAGAAAAAGCTCTTGTCTAAATTAAAAGAGAAGTCACATTCACCAACGCGCAAATCATTGATGCTTGTGTTTTCAATGGTGATATCAAACTGCCACTGCTGTCCCACCAACTGCTGGTTAGAAATACAGAGGTTGTATTCGATTATCTGGGCTTTACTAGTTAGGCTTAGCCCAACGAACAGCAAAACAAGAACCGCGGGCATGGTTCTGAAAATCGTCATATCTCTTCCTTAAAGTGAATCCGGTGTTTGCAAACACGCAACTTGTGAATCGCATCGGTTAAAAAAAAGGTAAAA
>JAUHYX010000303.1 GCA_030426285.1 bacterium | reverse complement strand
TAGTTGGCCAAGACACCATTGTATCAACCAGCGAACACCCATTCTATACATCTCAAGGGTGGATCGCGGCTGGCCAGCTTGAGACTGGAGACTCCGTAAAAACAACCAACGGTTATGTTGTTGTACTAGGCAATACAAGAGTCGACACGACCAACGTGCCGGTGTACAATTTTGAAGTTGTGAACAACCATACGTACTTTGTTTCTGAGCAAGGTGTGTTGGTGCACAATGATTGTCCAGATCTTGCTGACCTAGTTAAAGCCAGAAGAGATCATATTCTGAACAGACACAGGCCAGGTGCAGGAAAGCCTGGGAAAACGGAATTTCCGGCCGATTGGAGCGACGACAAAATTATTGAATCTGTTATTCAAGTTGCGAAAGATCCAAACTCAATACGGACAAAGAACTTCAGAGATGTAGACGTTATTAGAGGTAGAGTGGATGGAGTTGACATAGAAGTACAATTTTATCCTTCCGACCATGTTAAGGCCGGGCAGATATCATCGGCCTATCCAACGAATACACCTAGAAACCCGTAAAATTTGAGGAGAGGTGAGATGAATAATGGTGCATACAGATACATTGACGATTTTCTTCACAGACTACTTGAGAAGGTTGAACCAAGCTTAGCTAAAGGGGCTGTTGAAGACATTTTGAAGGAACTATATGTAGGAGAAACTGAACTTGGTTTTGAAGATCTGTTACTGTACGTCATTGAGTTAGATTATGTTCCTGAAGTCGACTTACTTGAATGTCGAAGAATCGGTAGAATGTTGGGTTTGGATAAGGAAACAATGATCGATACAAACTTCTGGCAGAAGTTTAGTGACTATGTTGATAAAAACCCCCAGTCTAGTAAATAACATAGTGTTGATTGCTGGCTCCCTTCAGTCCAAAAATGGCCATGAGTTTCTTTTGTGAGAAATTTCAACCTGCAGAATTGCATGAGGGATGTTAGTTGCTTCTTATTCTACTTTTGTTCGCAAACGCGATACGCTTCTGAGTAAGGAGAGGTGTTTTACAACAACTGTGAATCTATTTTTACCCGAGCCAACACATCTGTACAAGCAAGAAATAGAACCCTTCAATAGTTTGGTGACCAAGAGGCAATGGAACTCTTGGATGGAGATGAAAAAACGTATGAATCAATTTTAAAGACACTAAATCGATGAGATACAAGAATGTGTTGTTTGAGGAGTTAATTGAAGCACTAAGGGATGAATTTGTTGTCCTATCTGAAGAGCAAAGCATCGAGATTATAGTTGAACAATCAGAACTATTCCCGCCACTTATCAACGGACGTGTTGACTGGGAGAAGGTCACTAAGAAGAAGGTTTTTGACGAAGGAAATAAGTTGACAATTTGTGGGAAAATTCCTTCAGAGATAGAGTCTTTTTTGATATTCGATAATATGAAGTTGCCAGTAATAAAAACAAGACTATCAAGAATCTTGGACAATTTGGAAGACGTAAAAGCCGTTTCATTTGATCAGTGGATCTATTGTCGTGAAGAGAAAACTCTTATCGAGTTGTATCACGGAGGTAACACCATCGGTCAATGTCTCTAGCCAACGCATAGAGACTTTTAGAGTGTACAAGAATAGAGGCATTGTATCACGGAGACTTGGTATGGGATAGTGCATTGTTTGTATGTAACAATAGAAACATTGGTTGTTTAGTTGTCCAATCCAGTCTTGAGTGTGACTCTCGACAAAATTCATTCATCTCCCCCCCCCTTTTTTTTTCCTGCAACCTTTCAATAAGTTTTGCGTTGTGTCGTCACCAATGACTGACTGGCGGTCAGTAAGTAACTGAACGTCAGTCAGTGAGAATTGAATCAACTCTTCTATACACAATTGGTGAGACAATCGGTAATGCGTATCCGATCGCTAAGTGCCCTGCTGGTGTGCTCGCTCGCGCTACTCGTGATCCTAAAATTCTAAATTCCGATGTATTGATGTGTAGGTACATGTAGTATTGGCTGTGCTCGCAAACGCAGGTGCTGAAGCTATATCTGAAATTCCATTCCTATTGTTCGTTGAATCGGTAGAGACGCGGCGTGCCGCGTCTCAAAGTATACAAATGTGCACCAACACCTGTGACCAAACTAACATGCATCCGGACACTCCGTAGGAGTGTTATGTAGTAGCCCAGGGTGAATGAGCACGCTAGTGCGAGTGTAACCCTGGGAGGAACCACAAACCAAACAAACACCTAGAAAGGGTGTAATGGGAAACACATTATGATTATGTTGTAGAATCCCTCCATAGTGCGAAGAGGGGGTGGGGATTCGCAACCCAGGGTTACGCTCGCTGCGCTCGCTCACCCTAGGCTACTACATTTCACCGCTTCGCGGTGAGGCCTGCAACAAAGCAAAGTTCACAGAAATCGTATCAAATGTAGAGACGCGGCGTGCCGCGTCTTAACTGCTGGTGAACCCCAAACTTCGGGAGACAGGGCACGCCCTGTCTCTACAACTACTATCCATTTGGTATGGAGCAGGAGCAGAATTGTTGGACGGATCCAGACTATAAGGCACGTTTTGGGTTCCAAGGCATGGAGCGTGGGCACATGGCAGATGAGCCTAGCAACTCCTACTCTACAATGTTCCGCCAATACGACGTCCGCCTCGGCCGCTGGATGTCGCCCGACCCAGTATTCCAACCATGGCAGAGTCCATACAATGGCTTTGATGGAAACCCGGTGAGTTTGGTGGATCCATTGGGGCTGAATGCCGACAACATCTCCATGACTCTGGTAAGAAACATTCACCCAAATCAAGGTCAAGGAACGGGGGTTAGGGTGAGGGACTATAATGGAAGTCCCCATTTCGTTAGTCCTCCTGTCATCGTGACAGCGGAGAGAGAAGATAATAACGGAGGTGACGTAGCTCAAAAAAGTGGACAGCAAATTGTTATTTTATACGATCAATTTGGAGGTCCACAATGGGCAAAGGTAGAGGTTCAAGATACACAGACGAGTTCAGACGT
>JAUHYX010000062.1 GCA_030426285.1 bacterium | reverse complement strand
CGACGCAGGGCCATGTTTTGATCCGCGCCACGGGCGTGCCAGCCTTCGGCGGCGAAAAAACCAAAATCCATATTGCCATCGAAGATACCGGTATCGGTATTCCCGAACATAAACGCGAGAACCTGTTTCAGGCATTCGCCCAGGCCGATACCTCCATCACTCGCAAATATGGCGGTACCGGGTTGGGGCTGGCAATTTGCAAGAAGCTGTGCGATCAGATGAATGGGGTAATCACTTGTACGTCAGAGTTTGGATCAGGTGCTTCATTTTATGTCGAATTCCCAAAATTGGTTCGACTAACATAGTAGATCCCGATACGCGATCACAGCCAGAACCTGCCCCTTACAGTTGTAGATAATCTACTGTCCGATTGTAGAGTAACTCAAAAACCGTCTTCTCAGCGATTTGAATGTGGGCTTGCAATGGAAGTCCTTTCTTCAGTGTAACAGCTGTTTTGGCTTCACTGCGTTTGTAATAAAGCTGATTGTGCTTTAGTTGGCACACTACCTTGTAGAATGTTCGGTTGCTGCTTTGCTCGTACTGTATGTCTGAACCGATTTGTGTCACAGATGATTCTGCAGCACCCCATTCACTGAAACTAAATGTTTCGAAATGCAAGAGAGCTGTATGTCCAATTCGAATGTGTCCAATGTCGCGCGGCGCCACCAACAATTCAGCCACGATCTCTTGCTCAGGAGTTATGGAAAATAACACTGAGCCTTCCTGCACAAACACACCTTCTTTGTCGATGACATTGCCAGTTATGTGTCCTGCAATGTTTGCTATAAGCATAGCTTGAGCTATAGATTTGTCGGTTGCTGCAAGTTCCTGACGCACTTTCGTAAGAGATCGCGTTGCTTCGAACAGTATGCTACTCCATCGTTGTCGTTGGTCAAGCAAATACTGCAGTATCTCTACCTCTTTCAAACGCCTCTGATGCTGGATAGCTTCTAGTTCGTCTGCAGAAGCAAAGTGTTGTTGACTGAGACTTGTCGTTCTTTCTTCTTGCTGCAATAGGCGTGAACGTTGACTGTTGAGAAGTTCTAAGTCCTTTCGAACCAACTGCATTTGCGACACGCTATTGGGACGTTTGAAATTTCCTTTTTCCCATGAAACAGATTCACCCACAGAGTCTGGTAGCATATCCAACATCAGTTCCATATCGTGCTTGTCTTGTTGCAACTGATCGTGTTCCAATTGCAACAGCTCTCGCCTCACTTTGTCATTGTCGTGCTGAAGAACCGCAAGGGTATCCCCGGCTTGAACAAATGTGTTTTCTTGAACAAGCAACAATTCCACAACGGCGCTGCGAGGGCTTCTAAATACTTGAAGATCTGTTGAAGGACGTAGTGAACCTTGAGATTTCACAACCACAGGCACTGTAGTAAGTGCAGCCCATGCACACACTCCAACAATGAGTAACATAGAAGCTGACATGGCCCATCGGAATGCTGCTGATGGCTTAGCTAGGTATACCTCTACTGTCTTTGAAAGTGCGTCTTCCGGTACTATTATTCCTTTGTCCGAGCTATATGTTGCGATTTCTGTCGATTTGTTTGTTTTCATGAACCCAGCTCCCCCGAATCCGGCCCCTTCAAACCACTTCCAAGAGCTGGCGATTGTCTTTCCCACAATTCTCTATACTTGCCTGGTTCTTGAAACAGTTCTGCGTGAGAACCAGATTGCAACACTGTTCCTTCATGCATGACGTAGATATTGTGCGCTCTGCTTACAGTTCCTAGTCTGTGAGCAATAACCACAACCGTTATACCTTGAAGTGAGAGCAGGTCGAGTACTCGTTGCACAGACTCTTCGGCCAGCGAATCCAAATTGGCTGTTGCTTCATCGAGAAGTAATACTCGCGGCCCTTTATACAGAGCTCGAGCAATTGCGATGAGTTGACGTTGTCCGCCCGAAAGTGAAACACCATGTTCACCCAACAATGTGTTGTAGCGATTTGGTAGTTTGTTGATGAATTTGTCGGCACCGATGAGTTGACACAATTCCATGACGCGTTTGGCATCAGGTTGCAACTCGCCAAAAGCAACATTGTCCATCACAGAGCCGGCAAATATCTCAATGTTTTGCGGGACAATACCCAATACACTTCGAAGTGACTCTGGCGAGATGTCTTTGAGATCGATGTTATCAAACAGAATATTTCCAGACTCACATTCGTACAATCGTTGTATGAGTCTAAAGAGCGTCGATTTGCCAGACCCAGATTCTCCAACAATTGCAGTTACATTTCCAGGGGCGAATTGCATGGTAACATTATTGAGAACAGTACGCCTTGCTCCGTAGCGGAATGAAACGTCTTGAAATTGAATGTGACCACGAACTGAAGATTTTTGCAAATCAATACTTTTGCTCGCTTGCTTTGATTCTGTTTCAAGTGCAAGAATCTCATATAATCTATCGGCTGCGACCAATGCATCTTGCACACTTTGATGGACACCCAGAAGTCTATTGAGAGGAGAGAGCATGTAGCCAAGAAGTGTGTATGAAGCGACCAATTCTCCCGTGCTCAGCTGCCCTTCAAACACCAAAGTGCCTCCAAACCAAAAGGCTCCAATAACCGCAATGCCAGAAGCAACCTCACTTACGGTGCTATTCGCGATTTGCAGTTTAGTTGCTTCTTTGACTCTCTGTAGAATCCCCGTGAAAATCATTTCACTTTTCAGGTTTACATACTTTGCCGCACCGAGTGACTTTATTGTTTCGATTCCGTCTACTGTAGATGTAACGTGAGCTTGCATCTCTGCCGATTGCTCCATAGAGCGACGTTGCGTCACGCGGATCGGTTTGCGAAGCACGAATGTGGTAAGCAGAAAAACTGGAATAACAGTAGAGAGTAGTAGACCCAGCTGGGGTGAAAACATGAACAACACAGAAGTACTGATGAACACCATGAGGGAGTCAACAATAATAGTAAGCGTGGTACCACTAATTGCCGAGCGAATTTTGACGGCATCATTCATTCTTGACACGATTTCGCCTACCTGGCGAGTATCAAAGAAAGACTGTGGTAAGCGCATCAAGTGTCGGTAATACCCCAACACTAGTGTTGCATCAATCTTTTGAGACACCAACAACAGCAGATAGCGTCTGGCAATGCCAAACAAACCTCTAAACCCAACAATACCTAACATACCCAAGCTTAATAATGTCAGCAGCTTGGCATTTCCACTAACCAACACCGAGTCCAAGATAGCACTGACATAAAATGCAGTAGACAATCCCAGTACAGTATGGAACACAGCCGCGAGCACAGACTCAGCGACGAGTCCCTTGTGAGGGCGCAAAAGCGACACAAATCGAGCAATGTTTGATTCTCTTGCGTCGAACGATTCAAATCCCTCATCTGGTTCCATGAGAACACAATTGCCAGACCAAAGGTCCGCAAAATGCTCTCTTGAAACATATGCAATTTCTTCAGCAGGATCAGCAACTAACACCTTGTTGCGTTTCAGGCGGTACACGACCACAAAATGATGTGTTCCGTCTTCGCGAACAATGTGCGCTATGAACGGCGTTGGCAGTTGTTCCAGAGCATCTTCAGGGCATCGAACCCCTTTGGCTCGAAACCCCAACTCCTCAGCTCCCTGCACAATGCCCAACATAGTTGTGCCGTGCTTGTCGGTGCTAACGAATTCGCGCACCTGGCTGACTGGTACATGTGTACCGTAGTACGCGGCAATACTCGCAACGCATGCCGCCGCACAGTCTTTCTGATCTTGTTGCTTAATGAGTATTGGCTTTCGTGCCAAGTCGAACTCCCTGCAGATGTAATCTTGTATCGGGATGTAAGATAACTAAAGCAACTGGCAATGCACAGAAAGAGTAACCGCTTTAAAGGATATGCTGCAAGGCCTTATCCAATAATTACCCAAATCGGTTGAGTGTGATCTTCATCTACACCAGGCAAGAAAATATCTTTGTCAATTGTCCCTTGAGTTGCCCCACCATCTACTTCTGTGAGCTCTTCGATTGTCAGTGTTTCGATGTCAAAATTCTTCATGACGTTCTCCTAAATACGATAAATATCATTTCCTGTATCACAACTAATTGCTATATTACTGGGTTTTTATCTTTTGTCCAAGAAAAAAATACTAGTCAAAGCATTTTCTCTCTGCAGATCGCATAACCATGCGGTTAAGAGCGAAAAAGAAAAGTCATTTTCTGCGAACAACATTCACTCCGCTACGAATCTATACGTATTGATGTGCATGCCAACGCGAAAAAAATGGGCAAAAAACACCCAGTCGAACTAAAAAGTTCGATTACTGTATTCTTGATTATCTAGAGGAATGAAGCCGGCTGGGGAAGTCGACTACCTTCCATACTGTACCGCTTGGAAAATGAAACAAATTGACAAACAAATCAAGTGCGACGTAGCATAATGCTAAGCCGCCTTGTGTGTTGTTCTCAATTCGTAACAGAATGTCAGTTTGATTACAACCGGTACAATAAAAAAGGGTTTTGCAGGGTAACTGGTTGCAGTCTTGGAGAGAGTATCGTCGTTGTACTTAGAAACTTTAGTACTTATCGAAACTTAAACTTTTCAGATGGGCGTGGACCGGACAGCACGTAGTCGCCAAAACCTGTTCGATCAACAAACTCGTATGTAGCGTGGTGATATGTCCAGACTTCTTTTTGTTGATTCTGAAATGTAGAGAAGGCAGACCTTTTCGATTGAGGATGACCGTAGATAATATGTACCATACCGCGGTCTGTCAACCACCCTTGCGTGTAGCTATGGTATGTTGCATTGGCGTAATCGACCCGCTGATAATACTCAATGAGTGCTTCGTTTCTCTCTGTTCCTGGAAATGGGTCTTTGCTTTTCCAAAAGGTAGAGAGAGCCGCGCGACGTCCTTTGGCACCAGCAATGTCCTCAATCTTTTGTATCTCTTCTCTTTCAGCAATGTATCTCAGTTGCAAGATGCGAGTGTCTAGTTCATCATCCGATATCTCAGGCAACTCTAGGTCCGGGGCATAGTCGACTAATCGTTGACTAACCGTAAGAATTGAGTCTTGCTCATTTAAGGCAATTACTTTGAGTGATAGCACATCTAGATGTGCAGAGTCCGGAGTTGGAACAAGGGTAAAAACGCGTGTCCTGTCAGATACGACACGCAGAGTTTCAACTGCACTTGAACCAACAACAGAATCGCCGTGAAATAGAAATGCCTGAATTCTGCGATTGGAGCCGATTGGGGCATACAGCTCGGTGAATGCGAATATTGGATCAGTCCGTATTGAACTGACATTTGTGTCGAAATACGGCGTAAAAATTGTGTCATTGTCACGCAGCGTTACGTTTGTACCGAGAAGTATGCTCGACAAACTGGTTGGCCGCGAAGTGAAGTCAATTGAGTAGACATTGCGATTCTCCACTTCTCTGATGCCCAACTTCGAGTCTACAAACACACACTCAATGCGATAGAATCCAGTATCCACTTGCAGTTGCAATGTTGTGAGGTCGCGAGGCGGAGGCGTTGCTGTTACGGCACGGGAAATTGTTGTGTCTAGAATCGTCTCGCCTTTGGTGGCGTCGTGCACGCGTGTATTTACGGTGTAGCGAACAGATTCCTCACCTTGAAGCAAATATTCAATATTGCCGTAGTTAACATCTGCAAACACAGTAAGTGTTGGTTTGTGACTGATATCAGACTTTGTGCACAATATTCCAACCGAGAACACCGCTTCTTGTGCGCTCAGTTGTATTGAGGCCACGCCAAAAAGCAGTAAGCCCAATGAAACACTATGCAGAAGCCTGCTTTGCAAACACTTCGAAACCTTCATAATCTGTTATTTCCGCCTTCATAATGTCGCCAACTTGCAGCGAGTGATCGGGGTCAAGAACAACATGTACTTCTTGGTCAACTTCAGGGGCATCGAATTGCGTGCGACCCAACACTTCACCGTTCACGAACTCATCAACAATGATATCCTGAACGGTGCCGATGAGCTTCTCATTGTGGCGCTCTGCAATTTCTTTTTGAATGTCCATAAGGTGCTGTCGTCTGCGTGCTTTCACTTCTTGCGTGACTGGATTGCCCAGGATATGAGCGAACGTATCATCTTCCCTTGAATACTCGAACACACCCATGCGTTCAAATTGATGTTCGCGCACAAAGTCTGCCAAGTCTTCAAAGCGCTCTTCCGTTTCGTTAGGGTAACCCACAATAAAGGTTGTGCGCAAGGCAATATCGGGAACCTCGTCGCGAATTTCTTTTAATAAATCACCAGTCGTACGACGTGTTATTCCTCTTCTCATCGATTTGAGTACATCGTCGTGGCTGTGTTGCAGTGGCATATCCATGTAATTGCAGATGTTGCTACGCTCGCGAATCACTGGCAGAATATCCTTTGGAAAACGCGAAGGATAGGCGTACATCAAACGAATCCACTCCGCACCATCTACATCGCTCATAGCGCGCAACAAGTCTGCCAAATTTCGCTTCCCGTATAGATCCTTTCCGTAATACGTGAGATCCTGAGCAACAACAACAAATTCCTTTACACCTTGCTTGGTGAGTCCTTCCATTTCTTTTACGACTTGTTCAATCGGCTTGGATCTGTGTCCGCCACGCATCAACGGGATTGCGCAAAATGAACATGGGTTGTCACAACCTTCAGAGATTTTGAGGTATGCAAAGTGGTTCGGCGTTGTGAGAATTCTCTCGCCCATCAACTGATACTTGAGATCGGGCGCGAGTGTTTTTACGATCGACGAAATAGCCTCGGTGCCAAAAAAGTGATCTACTTCAGGGATCTCTCTTTTGAGATCATCCGTGTATCTATCTGACAAGCACCCAGCCACAATCAGCTCTTGGATGCGTCCTTGCTTCTTCATTTCTGCGCCTTCGAGTATAGCCTGCACACTCTCTTCCTTGGCCAAATCAATAAATCCGCATGTGTTGATCACGACAGCATCTGCTTCGTCTGCCTCGCGGACAAGCTGCAGTCCGGTGCTCTGTATTTCTCCCATGAGGTGTTCGCTATCAACCACATTCTTACTGCATCCCAATGTGATTACGGCTACCCGTTTAGATGGTTGAGTCTTCTGCATACGTGTTTTTGCCTGAAATTTATTGACACTATTTTCGTCGTTCTCAGCTCAATTTACGAAAACTATAGCCCAAGAGCTTTTGGCTTCATCACATCTCATAACAGTTTCTGCTTTTTTAGGACTTGGTACGGCTGCATTGATACTCATTTTGGATGAGTCGATGGACGCAATGGCCGCCGTTGTTGGAGTGTTGTCACTGGTGCAATTGATTGTTGCACCACGCGAGTCTGTCTCCGAGTCCAACAAAGCACAATCACTTGTATACGTTACCCTAGCAGCCACCGGATTTGCGGCATTAGCTGGTGCGTACAGTCTGTATGTTGGTGCGTTGTTGCAGTTTTTGTTGTATGGAATTGTTACTGCTTTTGAATTCATGGCATTGAGCATCGCCAAGAAAAAGCTGAAACAGTCACAAGCTTTTGACAATCTTTTTTCTAAGTAAACAACACAGTTGGAATATGTCTACATCTTCTCGCAATTCTGCCTTGCACCCTGATGTGCGCTCAACTACAGTCCTCGGCGTGATCGCCGATGGCAAAGGGGCGCTTGGTGCCGACGGTCAAGTATCTTTCAACAACACTGTTATGAAACACTCGGCCCAAAAGGTGCGACGGGTTGGTTCAAAGCAAGATGTTGTTGTTGGATTTGCCGGAGCCACTGCCGATGCTTTTACATTGCTGCAGCGCTTTGAAGAAAAGCTCGAGTCGCATCGCGGTAATCTCTCCCGTGCTGCTATCGATCTCGCCAAAGATTGGCGCACCGATAGGTATCTGCGCCGACTAGAGGCAATGCTGATTGTGATGGACAAAGACGATGCGTTTATTATTAGTGGAACGGGTGATGTGATTAGACCAGACGACAATATCGTTGCGATTGGTTCCGGTGGAAGTTATGCGCTGTCGGCAGCGCGTGCTTTGTCGCAGAATACTGACATGAGTCCACAAGAAATTGTGCAGAAATCACTCGAAATAGCCGGTGATATTTGTATATACACGAACAAAGAAATTGTCATCGAAACAGTTGGTTCATAACCAGCGTTGTCACAAGAAATTCTTACTCAGTTACGATACTATAATGAAGACACATACAGATTCACTTTCCCCACGCAGTATAGTTCAGGAACTCGATAAGTTTGTTATCGGGCAAAATAATGCCAAGAAGTCAGTTGCAATTGCACTGCGAAATCGCTGGCGCAGACGCCTTGTTGAAGGGGCTATGCGCGATGAGATTATTCCCAACAATATTGTGATGATCGGTCCTACGGGGGTGGGAAAGACTGAGATTGCGAGGCGATTGGCAAAATTGTCTGGCGCTCCATTTATCAAAGTGGAAGCTACCAAGTTTACTGAAGTGGGATATGTTGGACGCGATGTTGAGTCTATGATTCGCGATCTGACCGATCTTGCCGTGAATTCGGTTAAAGCCGAGCAAACTGCTAGTGTTCGCGAAGCAGCATCTCATGCGGCTGAAGAGCGAATTCTGGATGTGTTGATCCCACCGGTTAATAAGTCGGGAATTGGCTACAAGGACGAAGCTCCTGAAGAGAACCACGCTACCCGACAAATGTTTCGCGAACAATTGCGCAATGGCGAGCTCGATGAGAAAACCATTGAAATGGATCTCGCTGTCCCACAAGGGAACGGGGTGAATGTATTTGGTCCGGTTGGACTCGAAGAAATGGGTATCAACATCCAAGATATGTTTGGCAATATGATGCCGAAGAAGAACAAGAAGCGCAAGGTTAAGATTGCTGAAGCACGCGTGTTGCTCGAACAGGAAGAAGCAGAAAAGCTTGTTGATATGGATGCCGTTCTCAAAGATGCCGTTGAACGAGTTGAGACAATGGGCATTGTGTTTATCGATGAGATAGACAAGGTGGCCGGCAATCAGGGGAAATCCGGCCCAGACGTGTCCCGTCAGGGCGTGCAGCGCGACTTGTTGCCAATTGTTGAGGGCAGTTCTGTGAGTACCAAACACGGTGTGGTGAAGACAGATCACATCTTGTTCATTGCTTCTGGCGCTTTCCATGTTTCGAAACCGTCTGACCTCATTCCCGAGCTACAGGGGCGATTCCCAATTCGAGTTGAGCTCGATTCCTTGACTGAAGAGGACTTTATCAAGATTCTGACTCAGCCGGAAAATGCACTGATCAAGCAGTATGTAGCCATGCTGAAAACAGAAGGGGTGCATTTGACGTTTGAAGAAGATGCTGTCTCGGAAATTGCAGCTATAGCCGCAAAGGTCAATGAAGAAGTCGTCAATATCGGTGCACGAAGACTACACACAATTCTTTCGACTCTTCTTGAAGACATACTTTTTGATACTCCTGATGCGATTGAGGAGAAAAACATCACCATCACAAAAGAACTCGTTTCTGATCGCTTGCGTGATATTGCTGGTGACCAAGATATGAGCAAGTTCATCCTGTAGAGCATCCCAAGTACAGACAAACAGTTTGTTAAGCCTGTCCCTATTCAATATGGGGATGGGCTTTGTTGTTTTGGCCCAATGTGATTCTTCGTTGACGGTAGGACAATCGCAAGCATGACAAGCAAAAAACTGAATTTAGTGACGCCTTTTGTGACCTTTTCGACACAACGGGCTTTTATAGTGTGAGTTGGAACACCCAATTCTAACTCTCTGCGTCCCCCGGCTTCATTTGTTGAAGCAGAGTTTGAAGCCGGAAGGGACGCTTCTTAAAAAAGAAATCTACTCAAGGTGAACGCACCTTCGTGTTCCAGGGCCGAGTAGATAGAGAGCTCGTCAATATACGGCGAACTGTATTATCCTGAAATATGGTTCGCCGCTTTTGTGTGCATAACTACTTGTCCATGTCGTGAGAGATGTCTAGTTTCTTGGCAGAGCCTGTGCAATTTCTGTGGGTACCACATGCTAAAAACATTCCTCATTGTAATAATCGCACTTTCTGCCACACTATCTATGTGTGGCTCCGAGATTCAATTTGATTCGCTCCACGTGGCACAAGGGGCGAACCTAAATGTATTGGAGTATTGCCAAACTACAAGCGGCGATATTTATGTGATCTACTATCAAGGTATTGAGAAATTCAATTTTGTGACTGGTAGATTGGAACCGATCTCGTACCCTGATGCGCCGTATGCAATGTGTTTCTATGAGAGCAAAGCAACAGGTCGCTTGTTTATTGGGGGAAGAAAACAGTTGCTGTATTCAGACGATGGGGGAGACTCGTGGGTAGTTAACAACGATTCGCTTCTTCCGAGAATAGATTTTGCACACTTTGCAGAAGACAAAGACGGAGTCTTATACGTTGCCACATCAGCTCTTGCGGCTGAACATCCAAATGGAGCCTGGGGAGTCTACAAATCCGAGGACAATGGTATAACTTGGACCTTAGTTGAAGCAATAGCAGCGATGCATGAAGATATTATTGTTGACAATGACGGAACAGTCTACGTTGCTGCAAGTACATTGGCAGGGCATGGAGGAGGACTATATCGATTGAAACCGGGGGAATCTAAATTTGAGCGCATCGTCAAAGGTAGGTGGGTTGAGCAGGTCCAGTTTGACCCGTACGGGAAGTTGCTTTTAACTGTGTATGGTGAACCAATGCTAAGAGCTGACAAGGACTTGCTAGACTGGCATACACCGCTTGCACTTCTTGATTATGAACGATCATTCTATCTTCTAAAGACGAAGCATGGTTATTTGTGGTTCACATATGAAGAATTCAAAGATGGCGCTGTCTTTTACTGCAACAATGAACTGAATTTCTCGACAGAGCTTTTCTCTGAAGACTTCAATGGCACAAAGAGATTGTACAGGGTACTTGAATCATTTGTAGATGCGGAAGGGTGTCTTTGGATCCTACGTAAAGGTGAAGGTATTTACAGATCAACCGAGCCTTTTGAGAGTATTGTAGACGTATCGAGTGAGGTGCCAAGAGATTCAGTTTCGGTCACTACGGTTAACGGCCAGCTACAAGTTAGTAGCAAAGTTCCCTTTGACGAATTAATCCTATACGATATAAGTGGAAGAGAGCTGTATAGAACAGCAGGTGCAGCACCAACTTTTATTCCTGAAGAACTACGTAACACATGTTTAGCTTGGTCCTTAGAAATTGATGGAGTAGTTCACACTGGTACTTTGTATATCGACTAAACACATTTCTACATCTCGAAGGATCGAGCAGCATGAAAGAACTGTGCGAAAGAACGCACAGTTAAGCTGCAGCGTTCCGTTTCTTTCTCTGCTGCGTGAGTACCACACCAAACAGAGCAATCGAACCTCCGATTAGGAATAGAGTGGTTGGCGACGTCCCAAAGAACATGAATGCCAGAATTGTTGTGAGTATGGGTTGCAAATTGTTGAACACCGCAACGCGCGAAGCTTCCATTTTGGTGAGAGCATAGTACCAAAGCCCAAAACCTAAGCCAGATGTGACAAGGCCCAGATAGCCGAGATGCAGCCAATTTGTGGTTGTCAAGAGCTGTGGTTCAGGAGTATGCCCTAAAGAAAAGAAAATTGGCAAGTACAACAGCATACCAACGGTTAGACTCAGCGCGGTAACGTAAAAAGCGCCGTACTTGATAACCATTGGTTTGCCAACAACAGTGTACATCGCCCACGAGAAACTAGCGGTGAGAATCAGTAGATTGCCAACAAAATATTCGTCATCGAGTGATATCCCTCGCTCCGTGAGTACTAGCACGCAGCCAGAAATGGCAATAATCACGCCGGCAATCTTTTTCCAACCGCGGGATTCGCCAAAGAACAGAAGTCCAACAATGAGTACAAATGCAGGTGAGAGAGCATACAGCAGTGCGCCATTGGGTGCCGTTGAGCCCTGCAAACCGGTGAGGAACAAAAACTGATTTATGGGCACATTGAGAGCTCCTAGGAGTACGATGCGCCAGTAGTCTTTCTTTTCAATTTTCTTCAGGTCCTTGCGCCGCATGGAAAACCACAAAGCATATCCTGTCACTGACAGCGCAGTTCGAAAGAACAACACAACCGGTGGCTCTACTGAATTTGTAATATCTTTTGCAATGAGGTGTGTTCCCGATGCAATGAGCTGTTGAATCAGCAAAATGAGATACATCATAAATCAATCAGGGCCTGTATGAGTAGTTGTTCTTGTCCTTCCCACAAAAAGTGTTGTTCATGTTCTCGCGGTTTGTGCTGCACAGTAGATTGCTGCAAGGCTTTCTGAATGGCCTCTACAAGGTCAGATGTTGTTGCATCTGTTGCAACGAGCTCGCCAATATTGTGCTTTTCAACAACGTCGCGCATTGCTGGCAAGTCTGTGTAAATACCCGGTATCCCAAGGGCTGCATACTCAAACATCTTATTGGGCTTGGCGAGTTCATAACTACGCGAAACAGGTTCTATCAAGCACATGCCAACATCGGCAAGGTTGGTGTATGTTCCCAGTTCGGTGTAAGGTACTCTACCAACAAAATGGACTCTTTCTTGCACGCCTAGCATTTTTGCGTGTTTTGCAGCAGCTGTGCCAAATGGACCTTCTCCTACAAGAAGTAGATGCGTGTTTTCCAGTGCAGCAGTGACTTCTATGCATTTCAGAATTCCTCGCCCCTGAAACAACCCACCCTGATACAACAGGATTGTGTCCTTCTTTCCCAAAGTCAACTGCTCACGCATGTCGTTTTCTACAGCCTGTTGATTTGTATCTAACCAAGAAGACGGAGGTCGGTTTTCAACAACGATGCATGCAGGCAGATCCGGATGAATATGTTTGAGCTCAACGATGTCGCGTTCACCAGTAACAATAAGAAGACGTACATATTGCAGAGCCCACCGTTCTAAGAATTTTATCGCAAACTTCTTCCAGGTTGACGGTTCAACATGCGGCAACAATGTGTAGATTTCGCGACAGTCGTATACCACCGGAAGATGTCGCTCGCGGGCGTATGGGATAGCTGCCGGCATCACAAACACATCTTCTGCCCACACAACTTCAGCTTCTATTCCTGAAAGTTTTTGCTTGGCAAACTTGATAAATGATCGCCAGCGACGCCACAATGGAGCCGATGCATCGCCGTCCATCAATTCTGAATATATGCCCTTCTCAGACAGTGTTTTTTGATCGGCAGGCGAGCCATAAGCGATGACGACACAGGAGTAACCGTGCCGCAAGAGCGATGAGCACAAGTTGAGGATACGTCCATCTGAAGCAGCGTGCTGCAACAGAAGCAACACATGCCTACGACTCATCTGCAAACCTGTAGTGGTACGTTGTGCGCAACAACCCGCGCGAGTTGAATCGTTCCTTGAACTTGATGAGTGACAAGGCTGGAGTCATAGGATCTTCGGCTGTTGGAACCTGTGAAACACCAATATCCACCCAAGCATAATTATTCTCTGTTGCCCACCGCACAGTTTCGTCCATAATCAAATATATAGGCTTCAGGTGCTCGTACTCATACCGAAGCATATTGTAGAAACAAAGCACAACGCGATTGTTGCACAAAAACAGCAGCGACCCACCAATTGCGATATCGCCGTAGTACACCAAGAACAGTTTCAAGTGTTGTGGAGTGAGTTGGCGCAATTTCTCGAGGTCTTCTCGCGAATGCGTGGGAGTGGCATTGTGTTTGCTCTTGTTTTCGAGGAGAATGTCGTAAAACGTATCGTAGTCTTCAGACTCTTCAATGCGAATGAGTTGTTCGCGGCGAACCTTGCGAACCGTCTTACGTGCGGTCTTGTCGAAATGGCGCAGGTAGTCGGCACCGTGCTTGAGGTCGATCGCATGTGATATGTAATGCAACTCAAAGCCAAATTTGCGGTACAGCATTGCGTATTCAATGTGTTGATTGAACTCGCCGGCGTACACAACTGGTGGTGGAATAATGTAAGCATCTGTCCATTGTTGACCACGTCCATACTCGAGAAACGCATCGACAATGTTCTGCGACATCTCATACGAGACATCATTGGTCACGAACGAACCGTAACTCGCTCCAACAGGCGACCAAAACTTCGTTCCGTTTTCAGTGAGTCCACCAGGCAATACAGCCACGATGGTGCCACTCAGCTCAAAAATAAGGTGGTGAAACGCGAATCTATCTGGCGCGTGATACGCCAAAAACGCCTGCTTGTGGAACATCGTGCCATTCATTGCAGAATCGACAAAGCTGTCCCATGATTCGGCATCGGCAGGTGTATATGGTCTGACTGAGATTTCAGATGTCATTGAACTGAGGATAAAGCGGATATAATTGTATATTTTGCAGAAGGTTCGAACCTGTGGCAAATTACGAAAAAGCCATGAGACGAAAACACCGCACATGAGGAAGAGGAAACTGACGCGTTGTTATGAATGACGTGATAAAACAAATGGACGAGGCCGCTTCAGGATATATCGATGAATTGCTGGAAGTAAAGCAGGAATTCAACGAGATGGAGAAGTTTCTGGAGATTGCACACCCAGCTCTGTTAGAAATGCGCAAAGAAGCGCGGCTAGCAGCGGGCAAGGGAGGTGTGACGTCAGACGATGTCAAGAAAATTAATGTTGGATTGACGGCTTACGAAGAGTACATGGGACGGGCT
Source organism: bacterium (assembly GCA_030426285.1). Lineage (GTDB taxonomy): Bacteria > Bacteroidota > Ignavibacteria > Kapaibacteriales > UBA7675 > JAUHYX01. Next base: position 1,140 of record JAUHYX010000062.1, on the reverse strand, counting down.
CATCGAGTGATTGAGCAGTTTGACTTTGTGTACACAAAACTCGTCAATTACTTCAAACAAATCCGGGTGCAATTGGCCATTTCGCGCTCACAATTGAAGTTCCAGCACGATGTGATTGCCGAAGAAGAAATTCTGGATCAGTTTATGGCGAACATAAAACGCATTGCCGAATTGATTAAAAAAGGTGCGCATCATGTGTCTGAACAAGGAAACAATCTTGTGATCAATCGCGAGATAGCCCGAAGAATTAATGAGATAACCGAAGATGCATGCAAACTCATGAAGGTAGAACCACCCAAACTGCACAAAGTGGAGCAAACAGCACCAATCCAAGAGGGGGGCATGTGAGAAACTGTTGTATTGGCTTGGCTCTTCTTGTGTGCACATGTATTACTTCCTTTGCTCAGATTATTCCTGCTAGTCCCAGCAATTGGCTGTTTCCACAAGGAAACACTGAAGCTCTTAATGTACAAGTTCAACCGTCCTTTTTAGCTCAGAGCATGGATAGCATGGTGGTGAAATGGGTTTCCGACGAACTGTACGGAGACATTCAACCTCTTGTTGGCAATCTTGTTTCAAATGAAAAACTCATCAATACGCTTCCATACGGTCCAAATGAAATCGTAGCTGTTGCTTCAAGTGGTGGTTCAAATCAGATTATCATCATTGGTGGCGATGGCAAGGTGTTGTCTCGCAGGCCGGCACCGCGTTTCGTAAGTGGCGTAAGCGTTCTGTTTGATAGTCTTGCTCTGTTGCCTTCTACGTTTACGACATTCCCAGTTGTGATGGGACTAGAAGTATTGGAGCACGATGGTGGCTCAGACTCATTGGCGCATGCGTATGTGGCCGCGTATGATGGTACAAATGACACAATTCAACTGATCAAACGACTGACGGTTGACTTACGACCCTATGGGCCCAACAATTCGGCCTCGGTGAAACCTGTACTTGGTCGCACCGATGGCAATGAAATGCTGGTATATGCGATTGTCAACATGAATCGACCATCCGTTCCGAATCCGCGACCAATCGATCTCTGTCGATGAGAGACGCATACCCAAAAGCCAGCCGAGAGGCAGACGTAAAGCGATTCCAGCGGATCCGCCCGATATCAATCTCAGCATCGGGCGTGCTGAACAT
>JAUHYX010000302.1 GCA_030426285.1 bacterium | reverse complement strand
GCCGCCATCGCAGGTGGAATGTGCACGTTGATTGGTACGTCTACAAACCTCGTTGTTCACGGTATGTTGCTCGATGCTGGTTTAGAGGGATTTGAGTTTTTTGAACTGGCTTATGCTGGTATCCCAGTAGCAATTGTTACGCTGATTTGGACAGCCGTTGCAGCGCCACGTCTTTTGCCCAAACGCACTGAAAGTCTTGTCGAACTCGGCGAACATGTACGTGAATTTGTGGTTGAGATGAAAGTGGATTCTAGCTACGAGTTTGTTGGTAAAACAGTTCAAGTGGCTGGTCTGAGACATCTTCGTGGCCTATTCTTGTTTCAGATTGAACGTGACGGAACTGTTATAACGCCCGTAACACCGAGTGAAGAGGTTCAAGAGGGAGACAGATTGTTCTTTACAGGGATTCCGGCTACTATTCTGGAATTGCAAAAAACTCCAGGACTCATCGTAGTAGAGGACTCTACATTCAATTTAAAAGACTACGACTCTAGCAAGGTAAAACCCTGCGAAGTCGTTATTTCTGAAAGTTCTCCCCTCACGGGTAAGTCTGTGCGCGACTCGGACTTCCGCAGTCGCTACGACGCTGTCATTCTCGCCATACATCGCAATGGTGAACGAATTAATAAGAAGGTCGGAGACATTGTGCTCCATTCCGGCGACACACTGTTGATTTTAGCGGAATCGTCGTTTCAGGAGATGTGGTATAACTCCAAAGACTTCTTCTTGGTTACGAACACAGTTGCGCAGCCATCAAAACCAAAAGCAAAGGGTTTTCTGGCTTTGGCAATATTCCTTTCCTTTGTGATTGTTGCTACTACTACCACGCTACCTCTTGTCCTCGTTGCTGCATCTGCCGCAATTCTACTTGTTCTCACTAAATGTGTGACGCCAGCAGAAGGCAAGGTGGCAGTAGATTGGAGCGTTGTCTTGGTCATCGCATGTGCCTTTGGTATCGGTTCCGCAGTTGAAGCCGCAGGCATTGCCGCTGCATTGGCCGATGGTGTTGTGTACTTGCTCGGCAGTGCTGGTGTGTTAGCGATTATGTTTGCGATGTATTATCTCACAAATTTTTACACAGAAGTTATTACGAACAATGCTGCCGCGGCACTGTTGTTCCCAGTAGCTCTGTCATTGTCTGCTGAAATGAATATCCCTATGGAAGCGCTGGCGATAATTATTGCCATTGCTGCGAGTGCAAGTTTTGCAACGCCGATAGGGTATCAGACAAACCTCATGGTGTATGGGCCCGGTGGCTACAGATTCAAAGAGTATCTAGCGCTCGGTCTTCCACTAAATGTGTTGTCTGGAATTATCACGGTTTCAATTGTCTATTATTTGTTTATTTCTTAATCACGGAGCTGACATGCCTATCAATCCACATGGTGGAACACTAGTCGATCGTCGCCTTACTGCAGAGCAGGCTGAACAATTGTTGAACGAAGTTAAAGACGCTAAGCGCGTTGTGATTCAAGACCGCATCTTGAGTGATGTGTACTTGATTGCAATTGGCGGATTGAGCCCACTCAAGGGTTTCATGGGTCAAGAGGACTACAAGAATGTAGTTGACAATATGCGCTTGTCTTCTGGCGAGGCATGGGCAGTACCAATTGTGTGCCCTGTTGCTGAAGACGTGTACAATGCTACTCAGGTTGGCGATAAGGTTGTCCTCACAGATGCTAGTGGAACTGAGCATGCCGTGTTAACTGTTTCTGAAAAATACGAGCGCGATCTCAAGCACGAGGCGATTCAGGTGTATCGCACTGACGAAGAAGTGCATCCGGGTGTTGCCAAAGTGTACGAAGGCGGAAAGTACACCTTAGCTGGAGATATTGACTATATCAATACAAATCCAGAATTGGAATTTCCTGAGTACAACCTCACTCCAGCAGAAACTCGTGCATTGTTTGCAGAGCGTGGCTGGAAGACTGTTGTGGCTTTCCAAACTCGCAACCCAATTCACCGTGCGCATGAGTACATCACCAAATGCTCACTTGAAATCGTAGATGGTTTGCTTATTCACCCACTCGTTGGTGAAACAAAAGCCGATGACATTCCAGCAGATGTGCGCATGGATTGTTACAAGATTCTGATGGATGGATACTATCCGAAAGATCGCGTGGCTTTGAGCGTGTTGCCGGCAGCTATGCGCTATGCTGGTCCGCGCGAAGCAATCCACCACGCAATCATGCGTAAGAACTACGGCTGTACTCACTTCATCGTCGGTCGCGACCACGCCGGTGTTGGTAGCTACTACGGCACATATGATGCGCAGGAAATCTTCAATGAAATTGATTTGGACGCGTTTGAACTTGAGCCATTGAAGTATGAGCACTCTTTCTGGTGTAAACTCACATACGGTATGGCTACTGGAAAGACCTCTCCTGCAGGACCAGAAGACAAAGTGTTCTTGAGTGGTACCAAAGTACGCGAGATGCTTCAAAATGGTGAAATGCCACCACCAGAATTTACTCGTCCAGAAGTTGCTCAGCGCCTTATCGAATGGGCACGCAAGTAATGCTGGCGAGATCCGATATGAAACAAATGCTCGAAATAGCGCGGTCAGCCGGCCGCGCTATTCTCGAGGTGTATGAGTCCGACGACTTTGGTGTGGAACACAAAGACGACGACTCGCCGCTGACGAAAGCCGACAAAGCCTCACACAATGTTATTGCTGCAGGATTGCAACAGTTTTGGCCTGATATTCCCGTGATTTCTGAAGAGGGCAAGAGCATCACGTTTGAGGAACGCCAGGATTGGAACCCGTTCTTTTTGGTCGATCCACTCGACGGAACAAAAGAGTTTATTAAGCGCAATGGCGAGTTTACTGTCAACATCGCTCTTGTGCACGACGGTATCCCGGTGGCAGGAGTGATTTATGCTCCAGTACTCGACGAAGCATGGATTGGCTTTGGCAACACAGCCGAAAAGGTCATGAGTGACGGAGCGGTGGTGGCACTGGATGGGTCTACGAGAACAGCCGCAGATGACATCGTTGCCGTGCAGTCCCGTTCACATTCTGGTGAAAAAGAAGA
>JAUHYX010000301.1 GCA_030426285.1 bacterium | reverse complement strand
CCTACACCCTCAGAGAATTTGAATGTTGTTGTGCGGAATATTCTTGAGACGCGGCACGCCGCGTCTCTACAATTGTGTGCATACTACCTTGGTTGCACTGGTTAAACCGTTTCGCTATTGGTTTGGTAATTCCTCGTATATTCTTTTGCTTGTTGAATAACTGTTGGTGCTAACTATGAAGCATGTGTTTACTTTCTTGTTTTTTCTTCTTGTATTCTTCTCTCACGGTGTTTCTGCTCAGGAAATCGCAGAAACAGACATCATAATGAATACCAAAGAGCGGTGTTACAACCTCGCGGTTACTGACTGTGGAGATGTTTACGTTACTTGCAAAGACAGTATCGTACGTAAGGACTTTATCGCAAAGTATGACCCAGTGAGTAAGTCCATGCGCAGGTTAGAATTACCAGCAGAAATGCAATGGCTTGACTTCACAAATTTCGGAAAGCACCCTCACACTGGTGACCTTTACGCTGGATATCAGGGCGGCTATATTGTTACACGTGATTGTGGGCAGACATGGGAATTTGGACATGAAAATGCTCCGACGTCAGATTATTCAACAATCGCGTTTGATGGTGCAGGTCGAATGTTTGTTGGATCAACAGGTGGAACAGATGTTCTGGCGTATTGGACGGAAGACTATGAAGTGTGGAATCCCTTCTGCTACGATGCGTTTGCATATATGATCTTTGATGTGAGCCCAGATGGAACAATTATAACCATAGAGCAAGATTCAGAAGCAATGATGTATCGAGTCACGGAAAATGATAGCTGTGAAAGATTGATGCGTTCATCAGACTTGCCTGAGCAAGGACAAGCTCGCCTTGATGACGTGTATAGCCCAAGAAATGACGTGTGGATACTCACCGGTGCTCGCGAACACAATTTCGTAAGTTATGAAGATGGCGACGTAGGCACCTGGATACCGCGCTTGACCCAGATGAACGTCATAATGGAAATTGATAGGGCTTCCGCTAGTTTTGATATTGGATGTGGGGCTGTTTGGTTTGACAAAGCAGGGTTCATTTTGAGCAGGGATGAGTTGAAAACAAGCCTAGCTTATGGAGTTGAAGTAGATTTTGGACTAGCTAGAACTGCGGCAATAGACTCAAGTGGCCATATTTGGCTGTTGATTGAGACTGCAGACGGGCGTGAAGAATTGCACCGCACAAAAGAGTCTTTTTTTAGCATCGTTTCTACACCAAGAGAAGAGCCGACTCATAGCGCGTCGAGCGTCGAAGTACGCGACAAAAGCGTTGTACTTACTAGGCCAGAAACGCCCGCAACGGTGCGTGTGTACGATGTTACAGGCCGCCTTGTGCTCCACAAACAACTAACTGGCCTTGACCCTGAACTAGATTGCTGGAGTCTCTCCGGAACCTATTTTCTCGTAGCAGAAAACGAGCGCACCAACACAACCGAACACCACCGTGTGTGGTTTCATTAGCATCACTAGAACACAATATGTGTAGGTTTCAGAATGATACCCTTACGGGTACGAACGAGGAAGAAAGGGGGGGAGAGGTAGCCTACCCAGGGTTAAGAAACTATGCCCTGACGGGCATGGAGCGCATCCGATCCTCACCCAACATGTAATGAAACTATTGTAGAGACGGGGAGTGCCCCGTCTCCCTCAGAGAATTTGAATGTTGTTGTGCGATTATTCGTGAGACGCGGCACGCCGCGTCTCTACAATTGTGCATGCCACATCGTGCCCTCCGGGTATCAAGCGCAACAATTCATGAACCAAAATGAATCGCCCCGAGTTGTAGAGACGGGGCGTGCCCCGTCTTCCGTAGGTTTACCCCGTCTTCCGCAGAGAATTTGAATGTTGTTGTCACGACTATTCGTGAGACGCGGCACGCCGCGTCTCTACACATAGAATATTTGTTGTCACGTTCAATTCATTACAAGCGCCACCGCGTAGCGGTGAAATGTAGTAGCCCAGGGTGAGCGAGCCCTGCGAGCGTAACCCTGGATAACGAATCCCAAGCTCGTTCACCCTGGGCTAAGAAACTATGCCCTGGCGGGCATGGAACGAAACACAAGGCCTCCGTAAGTTGTATTGTCCCTTATGTCCCTTATGTCCCTTTCAGCGCCAAACGGTATGAAAACACAAAGACCCGGGCGAGCCCAGGTCTTTGGTGTACATATTGTTTGCTTTCGGTTTTAGTTCTGTACTGGCGTCTCTATGATGATCTGCACGGTACGGGAGTAGTTGCGGCCTTCTGGTAGCTCGTTGTTGTACAACAATGTGTCAGAACCAACGGCTATTGCTTCCATGCTGGCGGCCGGTGTGTTGCGCAAGTATCGCATTACTTGCTCACAACGCTGTTCGGCGAGCTGTTTGTTGTGCTCCTGAGAACCAGTGCGGTCGGCATAACCAATCACACGGACTGTGGATTCAGGTTTGATGTGCGCGCGCACTTCGTCGAGAATACGCTGGTTCTTGCTGTCGAGACTCGACGCATCAAAGTCGAACAGAATAAGCGAATACTTGTCAATGATTCTATCTGCCTGCTTGTTCATACGCTTGAGGTCGATAGTCAACAGTGACACGGGAATATTTTTTTGAATTGTTGTGTCTTGACCGTAGTTGTCGGCTGCGTACATGGTGACTTCAACCGGTTCTTCCTGACGATCGAAGTCGTCGGCATGTACTGACCACATAATTGGATTGGTACTTGTACCCTGATACGTGGCTAGTTTGCGACCATTGTGCGCAATGTCTAATTCCCAACTTTTGATGCCAGCTTCAGCAGTGATAATTGGCTGTAGTTCGATTGCATCGAATTCAACAGAACGGGAGTCTTGTTTGATAAGCACCGGTTTGAGAATCTCGTAGTCACCTGTGGTTATCTGTACTTTGCGGTTTTCTTCAACTAAGTCTTCCATGGCAGATCGACGGGAAATGTCGGCCGTGCGAACGCGCATGCGATTGTCGTCAATTCCCCATACTTCTGCGAAATATGTCTGAACAGCATTGGCGCGGTCTCTTGCTAGTTCGTCAATGTTGTCAACCGGTTCGTCAGT
>JAUHYX010000061.1 GCA_030426285.1 bacterium | reverse complement strand
GGACTGTCAAAATTCCCGCGATTGATAGACTGGTTTTCACGGCGCGGACAAATTCAAGAAGAATTGGGTGAACAGATAGCAGATTTTCTTGAAGACTTGCTCAAACCAAAAGCTTTAGGCGTTGTGATTGAGGCGCGGCACTATTGTATGATTGCAAGAGGTGTTTCTGGCAGTGAGGAGCATTCGCGCATGATCACGTCAGTCATGCGTGGAGAATTGCGCGAAGATCTTAATTTGAGGAATGAATTTCTCAAACTTATTCGTGATTAGACCTCTCGTTGCCCTGATTCTCCTATGTGGAATAGGGGGGCAAGCAACGGCCCATGACCTTCCGTACCGTACTCGTATAGAGCAGCGCGCGCTTACATGGATGGAACAGCGCATGTATCCGTTTGACACTCTGCCGCTTGCTCATATTGCCGAGCAGGCCGCTCAAGCTGCCGCTGTGCGTGCAAAAATGTCGGACAAGTCAACCATCTCTGGATACACCTGGGAGCAGGTTGGACCAGAGAATGTTGCTGGCCGAATCCCGGATATTGAAACACATCCGTTGGACGATCAGCGCCTTGTAGCAGGGTCTGCAGCGGCAGGTGTCTATGTGTCGAGCAATGGCGGTGAAACATGGACGCAAAGCGATATCGAGCGCTTTTCAATCTTGGCTGTAGGCGCTGTGGAATGGCATCCAACCTCATTTGACACCGTGTTTGCAGGCACCGGTGAAGCCAATTTTTCATGGTCAAATTTTAGCGGCAATGGTGTTATGATGTCTACCGACGGTGGACTCACGTTCTCTCCACGCGGTACCAGCACGCTTAAAGGCACAATCAGTGCACTTGAATTTGGCAACAGTGGCCGGCTATTTGCCACCTGTGCTGGTGGAACGGCAATCCCAGGAGTGTACTACAGCGACAATATGGGGCTGACGTGGACGCTGCAGTTGTTTGGCTCGAAGGCTATGGACATCTCATGGGTGCGAGGGACTGACACCGTTTATGCAGCAATTTCGGAACCCAATGGCGGTTCGGACAATGGCGTGTATGTTTCGGTTGATAATGGTATTGAGTGGACGCGTATAACAGCTGGTTTGCCAAACTCTCATGGCCGTGTTGCACTATCTGAGTCGACCACACATGCACCACTTGCACTTGTTTCAACTACAACTGGCGGCTTCAAAGGTTTGTACCGTCTGCTCGGCGATACTGCTACTCAAGTGCCAAATGTGCCAACGAGTATTTTCGGAGGTACACAAGGTCAAGGGTGGTATGACATCTGTGTGAGCATAGACCCAACAAATGCAGAATACATTGCAGTTGGCGGTATCGAACTGTACCGCACGTACAATGGCGGTGCCACGTGGAGTACTGTCACCAATATTCATGTTGATCACCATGCATTAACAATAGCAGATGGTGCCTTGTTCTCTGCCAATGATGGCGGCGTGTGGCGCGTAGATTCACTGCAGGGCGTTTTTGTGGCACAAGGCTTCCACAATCTGCAAATATACGATGCCGACATTCGAGGAGCAGATGTGTTGCTCGGCACGCAAGACAACGGTGCGTGGTACGAACGCAATGGCTCATGGCAGATGGTATTAGGTGGCGACGTCATGCAGGCAGAGATTGTCCCCGGCACCGGTGACGAACTTCTTGTCACGGCGTGGAACGGCTTCAATTACCGTTCTACAAATGGAGGGGCAGATTGGACCTCGGCCAACACAGACTTACCATCCTCTCCAACTGAATGGGTTATGCCGCTTGTACATGTACCGAGTATCCCAGGCAAGTCGTACGTAACCGGCCGTACACATGTGTACATGACGCAGAACGCAGGAATCAGCTGGTTCGACAAGTCCGTTGATATTAACAATAACGAAACAATAGTCGCCGTTGCTCACAGCCAAGCCAACAACAAAGTGTTTGCAGCCGCAACTAAAAACGGGTCATTTCATTTTTCTCGTAATGGTGGTGGCATTTGGTTTGAACGCAGCAGTGGACTGCCCAACAGATATGCATCCGATATTCAGTTGCACCCAACCAATGACCAAGTGTTTATGGTCGCGTTTTCTGGTTACGACACCGGACATGTGTACCGTTCACTTAATCAAGGTTTTACATGGCAAGATGTATCTGGCGACTTGCCCGATGTACCTGTGACATGTCTACTTCTCGACCCTGATGAACCCGACACAAAATGGATTGTAGGAACAGATTTGGGGTTGTACTGGACTGTCAACGCAGGCAAGCACTGGTATCCGTTGCACAACGGTACTGGCGTTGCGCCTATAACCGATATTGATTTTGACACAGCTACACATTCTCTCGTTGTGAGTACCTATGGCATGGGCTTGTATCGCGAGTCTTTGGAAGTGTTAGCGGTAGATTTCGTGAGCATCGATGCGTATCGCCGTCAGTCAAATCCATTCGTTGTATTTGTAGAGTGGAAGGTACAACAGGATATCGCAACGCTGTACGAAGTGCAAACCTTGCGGGACGGTAAGTGGGTTTCCGTTTCGGAATTGAGTCAACCCCACTCCGGCCTGCACACACATATTGTTGCTGATACACTTACTCACCTTAAAGAATCTGTACTGCGTTATAGGATACGTGCAGTTGAGGCAGATGGAAGCACACATGTTTCTCCAATCGCAACACTAGGTGTAGACGAACTTGAGAGCGATGCAACAATTACTGTGTCCTCGAACAACCGAGTTACATGTAACTACACACTGAAGCATTATGAGAATGTGTCCGTGGACGTCTATTCCATACAGGGCAAGCACATTCAGACACTATTCAGTAATCCGCAACACAATGCCGGAGTATTTGCCAGTACTTTCCAGATATCGCATCTGCCATCTGGAGCATATATTGTTGTATTGCAAGCAGGAGAACGGCGTGCCACAACCACATTTGTTCGCTAGTGAATCCGCGCAGTTCCCAACGTATGAGCTTGAGCAACTGTATAGTAAAAAGGGTGTTGTTGTAGGTGTAGATGAAGCCGGACGTGGAGCACTTGCAGGACCTGTGGTAGCCGCTGCAGTGCAACTACCGCTGGGAGTTGAGATTGCCGGGCTGCACGACTCCAAAAAACTCACGCCAAAAAAACGTGCGCACATCCTGGTAGAACTCAAGAACGTAGCAATTCACATCGGGATTGGTGTCGTATCCGCGCAGGACATTGACAATCTTGGAATATTGCCTTGTACTATGCGTGCCATGCATAAAGCGGTCGCACAGATTCCAAACGTGAATATGCAACTCATCGACGGCAACTACTTCACACCCAATGGGACTTCGTACAAGACAATCGTCAAGGGCGACGCCCGCTGCATGAGCATCGCTGCCGCCAGCATCGTTGCCAAAGAGCACCGTGATCATCTCGTCAAGCACACCCTTCACAACCAGTACCCACATTACCACTTCAACGCCCACTCTGGTTACGGCACCCTCAAACACCGCCAAGCCATCCAACAACACGGCCCCTGTCCCGAACACCGCAAAACATTCCTAACCAAGATATTGGGAGAGAACTCCCAACAGACGCACCCAGATTCCAAGATTGAATTGTAGAGACGGGGCGCGCCCCGTCTCCGAAGATGGACAATTGTATTGGCACAAAAAATCATGTTGACTGCGCCGGAGAGTTGAGCCGGCGCGCTGAGCCTATCGAAGCGCAGCCGACGGCAACAATCGAATATTCAATGAATTTCGTACAACACCATGAGTGCCCGCCAGGGCACAGTTTCTTAGCCCAGGGTAAGCGAGCGCGCTAGCGCGAGAGCAACCCTGGGGAAAGTCCACCCCTTATTTCCATTCTCGTTTGCACCCGTCAAGGTGCGACCTGCACCCCACAGAGAAAGCTTGCAAAAGTATTTACTTTTCGTGCCCGCCAGGGCACAGTTTCTTAGCCCAGGGTAAGCGAGCGCGCTAGCGCGAGAGCAACCCTGGGGAGAGTCCACAATATATCACGTGAGATACGTGCAGTGTAAGCCTGGCTGGCGCACTGAGTCGGTGCGCTGAGCATGCCGAAGCGCTGTAGAAAAGCCTCGGTGCAAATTCAAGAAAAGATCTGCTTCCTTGCGAAAATTCTGATGTCAAACTATCTTGTTCTTTTCGAATCAAGAGTGAGTCAATCAATGGATTTTGCCTGTTATACCCCGTACTTGCCATCAACTGTTTCTCCAGTCAGGGCACTGTCTAGAAAAGAGGCCAGAGTTGAGTATGATCATCTTCTAAGAAGCATCCCTACTCGAATGCTCGAGTTCCAATATTTGGTCGCAGAAAAAAAGAAGCTATCCTACGACCTAGAAACTGTGTTCTTTCTAAATAAATTGATACTTGAACTTGGCGAGGAGTCGAAGGTAGTTAGAACAGAGTCAAGCGTTAGGTCGTATTCGATGGTTCAAGATTTGTGTCTTTTCCTATGTGAGTTTGTTTTGCACGTGGTTCCTACGGCCAAGTATACGTTTTTTACATCGCGTAAGCGTCATGATCGATACCAAGCCCTGCTGGTGCAGGGAACAAATCTTCAAGATGGGTCGAAACATGAGTTCAATCCATTTCAGCCCGGGGAAATACTACTAAGAAGTATTATTGCGGGTTTTAAGGACAATGCAGAGGGAAGTTTTGAATCAAATATTGACTCATTTTGCTACCAATGTGGCATCGATTTAGGGTGGGGGTATTACTTAAGAGACAAGGCAAAACTAGAAGCGGCGTATAGAAGAGTGTTTCCAGAAAATTACAAATAATGAACTTGCTATTCATCAGCAAGTGTACGAAGGTTCTTTATGCAGGAGTTTGACTACGACCCGTTGATTGACTATCCTTTTTATCAAACACCTGTGGGGTTACCAAAAGATTGGAACTACATTCAAGCCGTGCAAGAGCATGAAAGGTTTGTAGCAGAACAACACCAAAGGGTGGAGGTTATTTCAAAAGTATTAAAACAATACCCAGAAGTGTTAGGTACGGATTGTTCTGCTCCGTCTATTCATAGTATTGGAAATTGGTTTGTCAACCTAACAAGAGACTTCGGTTCTGACGACAATGGTCTTCCCATGAATATTACACGTGTTGTGGCTAAAGATCTTTCAGCTTTGCTCACGCAATGTGTATTGAACAAATGCCCTGATGTTTCTTGGCAACTATGTACGGATGAAGCCAATGAAGAGTTGTTTCACAGGTCAGTATTGTGCAACTTTCCGCGCAAGCCAGACCTTGTACTTAGTCCATATCTTGAGATCATTAAACACGCGATACGAGTGCTTGATGGAACCGCAAATAGTCAATTTTTGTTGAACTTTCAGACTTACATGATTGGGTGGGGAAGACCGCATGGGTGTGACTGATATCGTCTGCCTTCCACAGAGAAAGCTTGCAAAAGTATTTACTTTTCGTGCCCGCCAGGGCACAGTTTCTTAGCCCAGGGTAAACGAGCGCGCTAGCGCGAGAGCAACCCTGGGGAAAACCCACCCCTAGTTCCCATTCTCGTTTGCACCCGTCAGGGTGCGATACCGAATCAATAGCATTACGGTGGTATCTGTCTTGAGATTAAACCAAAAGGTTGGTGGAGAGAACGAATCAACGAGGGTTACTACAACGAGGGTTACTACTTTGCGTCGCCCCACCGGTAAATTCAAAGCTCTCAGGCAAGGAACTCAACCATTGTGAAAAGGAGTTCATTCTCGCGTCCAAGGCACAAACTAGCTGATCATTTTCTTGAGCAACGATATTTGGCCGAGATGATAATAGGTGTGCTCAATGATTGCCTCAATGTTGAGCAGGTTCGAACCGTATTCTTCTTTAACAAAAGGTCCTTCGAGCTTTGCGTTGTCCATTGCAGCCACAAAATCTATAAAGGCATGGGCTTGTTCGCGAAGGTCCTTGACCAATGCATCCCATTCAGTTTGATTCGCTGGTGGATTGAAATCAAAACTGAATGTATCGCGTATGGTCAAATCACCACCAGCAAAGACCTCGTTGAGTCCACGCAGGTAATACGTTATATGAAACGTCAGAGCAGCAATCGTATTGAGGTCATGCACCTTTGTTGTGGCTTGTTCGAACGAAACATTCTCCAAAACTGCTGAACAATTTGTGTGGGCAATCCAGCGTCCAGACAGAAGCACTTCTTGCAGACGATGAACCAAATGTGCTGATAAATCCATGAATGAGCCAATGTATTAGGTGGAAAAACAATTCGAAAAGAAGCAATGAGCAAACCAACGGCTTAAACAACTCGAAGTTTCAAAGAGAAACACTTTTCACTTTTGGCAGAATACTCGTAAATTGCGAATCTGATTTGCACAAATGCGCCAGTAGCTCAGCTGGATAGAGCAACTGACTTCTAATCAGTAGGTCATAGGTTCGACTCCTATCTGGCGTACCAAAACACACCCAAACCCCAGTAACCATGCGGTCTCTGGGGTTTTGTGGTTTAAAATGCAGGCAGTTTTACAGGCGGTTTTTGGCCTCCTATTTTGAAGCACAAAAAAAGTGAACCCTAGTCTTATGTACTTGCTGACCACATTCTCTGATTGGTTCGCACGTTGGTTTTGGACACCCTTCGATGTCTCCTCAAATCTTTTGAAAAGCTTTTTGTTAGCACGCTTTTGCGAAAGTACGAGTTGTGAGCACTTCACTGTTCTATTTGATTGTCAATCGTCGTCTCTCGATCGTCTACAAGTACAAACTTCTCTAGATATACACCAATCTGGGTTATCAATTGTATGGAATCAACTACATAGAACCCGAATTGCCATGACAAAGTCCACCTGCAAAGTTCATTCTATCTCAGTTTGTTACAAGTATTTGTAAGTGTGTTACAAAATCAGAGCTTTGCGCCACATCTTCGCAAGAGAAGTTTCGCTCAAAGCGCACAGTCTTCACAAGGAAGTCGTCGTGAATCGTTGTATGCACAACGCAGTTCGTCGCGGCTCGACGCGGTTCGTCGCGGCTCGACGTGGTGCGGCGGTGTTCGTCGCGGCTCGACGTGGTTCGGCGGTGTTCGTCGCGGCTCGACGTGGTATGGCGGTGTTCGTCGCGGCTCGACGCAGTTTGTGGCTGTTCGTCGCGATACATCGCAGTACGCTGGCCCTTGACATTGCAGGACACTTCTAGTCGTCAAGAGTTTCTGAAAAACTATGGTATCCGGCCGGTTCATGCTATGCTTCAATACTAGCAAAAAACAACTCACTTGTTTAGAACTCGATCGAAAATTGACAAATTTGTTTTGACAGTCATAGAAGAAGTCTTACATTGGAGGTGCTGCGACGTCCTGCTGGACTGTTGATCTGTTGTAATCTTACTCTGTGGAGCTTTGCTGTGAATCCTTTAATGCGGAACGATATTTTACTAGGATTTCTGTCATGTGGACGAAAACTTAGAAGCGTAATAGTTCAAATTCAGACCATTGTTTTGGTTGCGATGGGATTTTTACTCTCAGTTTCTACGCATTGTGCAGAAACCGATATCTCCTCATCTGAATCGGGCCAATGGGTTACACAGTTCGATTCAGGACGACGACCAGCTATTCACAATGCAAGCTCAATTTCCGGTGAGTATCAGAGGTTTTATCTTGATGAAAACTCAACTCTAGATTCCGTTTCTTTGGTAGTGTACTCAGAAGGGGGTGCAGATTGCGATCTTCAAGTTTATTCTCATAGCCGAGGCAACATTTATCCGCACGAGACTGATTTAGTGTTCAACGAAACCATTCATTTGGACTCAGGATACAACGAGGTACAAAAATATGTTGGTTTACATCTTGAAGAAGGTCAGTTCTTTGTTGGTGTGTCTACCGACAAGAGCGGTCATATTGTTAGAATTGTTTCTGATAGAGTTACCAATAAGCCAGAGTGTGAGAATGAGTTTGGGGAGGTATTTACATACCAAGTGATGAGGACAAAAGGCAGTGAATGGATCAATGGATTCCATGACTACAATATAGGTGTACACTTCACCACAGATGAAGTTGATTCTCCAATGTTTGAAATAGTGAACGACTGTAATCTTCCTGAGTCGTTTCATTCTGAAATCAAGTCACTAGTTCTGTTAAACTCCAATGACGATGATTTACCTGATGTACTAATGAATGGAAAAATCTGGAATAATGTCGGTGGTTTTAGGTTTGTTGCTGGGCCAACGTTAACAACAGACACCCTAGGTGTCTTTTTTGCCGTTGATTTGAATGGTGTGAGTGGTCCAGAGATTGTTGGTTTTTCGAATCGCCCAGATATCGAATCTCAGGTTTTTAGGCGTAGAGAGAATGGCTCATATCAAGGTTCTCCAGTTAGTTCTCCAGTTAGCATGCCATCGGTAGACATTCTATCTGTCTCAACTATTGATTGGAATAGGGATGGTTTGAATGATGTACTGATGGTTGTATCAGATACTCAAGTTGAGGCTGCCAGCACTTCTAAATTCGCGGTGCTCTTTGGATCGCGGGATGATGTTTTTGACATAGAATACGTTGATGTTGAAGGTGTTTCGAATCCAAGAACAGTGTCGATTGCCGATATAGACCGAAATGGAGTTAAAGATGTCATTGTTAGGACGTCAACAGAACTTTCGGTTCACTACCGAGAGAGCGATGGCTCGATTATTTCAAGTACCTACAAAGATGTCAGTTTATTGGTTGGAAGTTATTCTGGAGACATAATACTTCAAAACGATCCACTCTTGGGAATGATCGCTTCTACTCTCGTGTTCGATAGAGATTTATTCGCATCATTGGAAGATGGCACAAAGGAAACTGGCCAATTTTTAGAAGGAGTCTCGTTGCACTCAGCCTGTATGATCGGTGATTTAGACCTAGATGGCACTGACGATGCTGTACTACTATCTGGATGTACATGCAGAACTGTGGAAGTACAAAGTGATATTTTTGGTGAGCGAGATAGAGCGACCATAAAGTCTGGATTAGTGGATGTTGCACTTGATGAGAGTGCAGTACTCATTGACCTAGATGGAGATTCAGACCTCGACGTGTTGGGGCATACTGGTACTTATCTACGCGTCTTTGAAAATACCACTGTTGACAGAGGAATGTTTGTAGGTGGCAACGAGTTTTCCTCAAACCAACCAGGCCAACAATCTGACTGTAGTGGCTTGTTTTTCAGTAGCTGGTTTAATCGTGAACAAACGCTTGGGAATGACGCAATAGTCACAGGCGATAGTTTCTTCAATATCTCGACAAAGCCAAATCCGAGTGTTGACTACGTGATTGTGACAATTGAGAGTGATCTCAAAGAAGTAAATTCTAGTGGAACAATGACATTGATTAATTCTATTGGTGAAGTCGTTGTTCGTGAGTCAATTGCTTTTGCAAATTCTGCTTATCGTTTCGATTTTCCTTTCGCACTAGGTAGTGGTGCATATCAACTTACAGTAGAGTCTGAATCGGGTAGTAGCTCCACACTGATTGTAGTGCAAAGATAGATCGTGTTTAGGTATGTGCTGTAACAAAAACTAATTTTATATGGGAATGTTATGTTGTTAAAGTTGCGCCATCAGAAAGAGATGGCAATATGCACTTTGGTTGCTCTGTGTCTTCAATTTGCTTTTCCGATCACTTCAGTTGCTCTTACAGGAGGACCAACTGCACCTGAATACAGTGGTTTTAAGGCGGTTTCAACAGAGGGAATGGTTAACACTTTTGATGGTTCTTTTAGTTATCAGTTGCCAGTATTGACAGTCCCAGGACCGCAGGGTAGCAGTTATCCTGTAAACTTAACGTATAACTCTGGAGTAACTCCTGAGTCGCAAGCTTCTTGGGTCGGATTGGGATGGTCTCTAAATCCCGGTGCCGTGAATCGACAAAAGAATGGAATTCCTGATGATGTAAATGGTGACGTCATCACGTACAGGTCGAAGAATCCTGCGATCATAACTGCAAGCGTCGGTCTTTCGGCAAAACCAGAAGCTTTCTCTGTTGACATTGCACAAATAGGTGCTAGCGCACGTATTCAGTATAATTCAATTAATGGTTTCTCTTTCCCCTATGGGTTGTCGGTTGACTTTGACAACACGGCGTCGTTAGGATTCAATGTAGACAGAGGCAGTAGCAGTTTCTCTGCAAGAGTTAATCCTGGTAAAATCTTTGAAGACAAGAAGCCTGATGAACAGAATGGTGACGAAAGTACAAGTTCTTTTTGGGAATCTTCTGCAAATTTCGTTAGCCAGTATGGTTTGAACACTGTTATTGATTATGGTGCAGACTCTAGGTCAAAAACATACAGCACAGCTAGTCCGAAGAGCTATACTGGAATTTCATCTCAATTGAGTTTTGAGATCAATACGCCTACCACTGTCGTACCCGTCGCAATAGAAACTGGAAAGACAGGTAGTTTTTCTAGGCAAATTAGTGTTGACAATGAGGATAGAGGGGCATATGGGTATATGTACACAGTTAATGCACTTCTTGATGACGAATCACAAATGGACTACTATTTGGAAAGAGAAAGTGGATTTACACCTCGAAACAACTTTCTGGGCACACCGTTTTCAAATGCCGATCAGTTTATGGTGAGTGGTCAAGCAGTCCAAGGATCCTTTAGACTTCATCATACGAGTGTTGGGCACTATCGTCCTACCAGCTCAAGTGGAGAAATACTCAATTTTGGTGTTACGCTTCCATCTCCCAATATAGGTGGCACAGTCGGTGCAGGTACGAACATCAATCTTGGTGGAAGATTCATGGGCTTCGGTTCATGGCTATGGAATATACCTGGTCAAAAATTTCAGTTCGCTCCAAATCGGCGAGATCAGGCTTTCTTTAGGTTCAACAACGATGTTGCCGGTAGTGTTTTGTATGACGTTGAAGGTAAAGGAAGACCAATTCGAGCTGATTTAAGTTATGGAGGGACACATTATTCGGTTGACATGTCGGGAATTGACGGAACTGGAGAATTTCTCGGCAATCAAAGACCGCACACAGGAAAATTTGTCGACTATCATACTTTTGGAGAGTTGTACCCTGCCGAGCAAGAAGTTCTGCCCACCGGCGGCACAGGTGAGATATCATATGCTCTAGATCAAGCTCTTTCATTTGGCAAGGGTAATCAGAAGTTGATATCGGAGTCGAGAAGGGACGAATTGGAAGATCGCATTGCAGAGATTGCCGTATACAACGAGCAAGGACAGACATACGTATATGCAGAACCGGTTTTGTCCCGAAATGATAGGACACTACGATACGGATTCAATGAAGTAAAACCAGAAGACGTTCTTGACAATTACCTTATCAAGAATAGTGGTGGGACAGGGAACGTTAAGTCTGTCAATGGGCAAGAAGCACGGTTTGAGTATGCCAGTTCATTCTTGCTTACCGAAGTCTTTCAACCTGGATATATCGATCGCACACTTGATGGGCCGAGTGAGGATGATTTTGGAGGATATACGAAATTCACCTATGAAGAATCTACAAGTCTGGCTTCGAACGACTGGTTTAGATGGCGAATTCCTACTGCGGGTTATGTTTTGGACAGAGGTTCGTTGTCAGATGACTCTGATGACGTTGGTACTGTCAGTGGAGGAGAGCGTCAAGTTAAGCACTTGGAGACAATTGAAACAAAGACGCACATCGCTTACTTCATTACCAATAAAACAGACGAAACTATTACTCAGTTTGTTAACGGTAAGAAAACAAAAGTGTCGTTACAAGGAAGTGGTACAGAGAGACAAGATGGCTACGGTGCCCTGCTTGAGTCTGAAGCTGGTGCAACATTGGATAGGTCTATGGCAAGCGAGTCAAACCCCAATTATCAGAGGAGACTCGAAGAAATACGCCTGTACAAGAAAAATCCGAACGGCCCTGGGGTAACAGAACTTGTACAGTCAGCGCATTTCGAGTATTCTGAAGTGACAGGGGAAGATTTGATGCCAGGGCTAATCACTTCAAAGAGCGGGAGAGGTCATTTGACCTTGAAAAGAGTGTGGTTTGAACACGGAGGAGTGAAAAATCACACAGTATCGCCGTATGAGTTTTCGTATTTGTATCCTAAGGGAAATTACCCCGCAAAATTCGCTCACTTGATTCAGCATGATACACAGAATGAGAATCCTCCATATTCGCGACACAATGCCGATAAATGGGGGTACTACACTAAGAATGGTAGAGAACGCCGTGATGAAGGACGGGAATGGGTAGATCAACAGCCAGATCTTAACACTTTCGATCCGGCTGCCTGGCACTTGAAGGTCGTGAAATTGCCTTCGGGGGGTGAAATTCATGTGCAATATGAACAAAAGACGTACTCGTATGTTCAAGATCGTCTCGCACGATTAGCGTTTCCACTGGAAAGTTATGACGAAAGCACAGGTAGTATCTTTATCGATCCAACAGAACACTTTAATCTCAATGCGGGAGAATTAGATGCCTGGGCAAAACAACTCAAAGGAGAAATTGTAGGAGATTTCATTCAGTATAAAATCTTGTTTAAGCTTTCAATTACTGATGGACTCTCAGAAGATAACTTTACCCAAGGGCAAGAACTTACAGATTGTAATGCGGAATACATCTCGGGATTTGCGAAAGTTGATGACGTCAAGTACGAGAATGCCAAGATTAAAATTGTATTGACCGACGAAGCAGATATGTCGTATCTGCCTCATGAGCTTTGTGAACAATTTTATGAAACGAAACGTGTAGGTAATGTTTCTGGGATTGGCAATTGTGACCCAGAGACTGCAGGTATAAATGTAGACAATTTTGGGACTTCAGGAGTTGAACTCTACTTTAGTATGGTCTCGGCACTTGAGGAAGTTCTAACATTGAGTCAATCCCAAGGATGGTCAGACATCAGTGAAGACAAGTCTTTTGTCTCACTCCCGATCCCTGCGCATGAAGAAAAAATTGGCGGTGGAATTCGTGTCAAAAGAATTCTACTACTTGATCCTTCTGGAGGACTTAGTTATTCCGGAGAAGGAAGGCTGTTTGGCACTGAATATGAGTACGTGTTAGAGAATGGATTAACCTCAGGGGTGGCAACCTCGGAACCTAGCGGTGCTAGTATTGAGAATGTTTTGAAAGAGTTTCTACGAGCGAAGGAAAGCCAGAACTTTGTCGATCTAATTGGTAATGGCGAAGATATGGAGCAACGCACGGGACCAATAGCTGAGTCCATTTTGCCTGCAGCCTCTGTTGGTTACAGTAGGGTTGTTTCAAAGAATATATTCCAAGCTGATAGCCGTATAGATGAGGCTGTCAATAGTTCTGAAGGTTTTGTTGTTTCTGAGTTTTACACTGCGAAGGACTATCCATTTGACGGAAGAATCGAGAGTTTGGATGCAGATGCTATTTCTTGGACACCAATAAGAAAGCGCGGAATCTGGTTTGCTTCTCCTACACCATTCGGAACGTTCCGAATATCGAAGGACTATGCTACACAAGGCTTTCAGGTCATTGAGAATAACATGCATGGGCAACCGAAATCTAAATCTACCTATGGTGGAACATATTTAGACAAAGATACTTGGTTTCAAGCCAGCCGAAGTGAGTACGAGTACTTTGCCCCAGGTGAGAAGCAACTAGTCATCATGGAAGATGGTACACTTGTAGAAGAAGAGTTGGGTGTTGAGCAAGAAGTTGTCATGGAGTCACGTGCAACTGGAGATATTTCTGTCAATGCATCTGTAGAAGTTGACATTAGTCTGAGTTTTGTTCCTGCCCTGCCTTTTGTTATACCTGTTGTCACAGGCTCACCTGATTTAGAAAATATTGGTTTAGTTGAAGAAGAAAGTGGGCAACACTCCATAACAAAGATCTTGAAATACCCACCGCGGGTGAAAAGAGTGACGAATTATGTGGACGGTATCTATAGTGTCGCCGAGAATGTTGGTTATAACAGAATTACTGGTGAGCCGGTAGTCGTTAGATCTGTGAACTCATATGATGGTATAAATACGTTGTATGATTCAGATGTTGATGGTTCTCGCTATTCGTACAAGATTGAGGCTCCTAGTGAATACAAAGCAATGGGAGCAAAATCTCAAAATCAAGGACTAATACTAGGAGATGACATAACATCGAGTGCAAGAATAGTAAAGTTCTTTGATGGTGAAAAACATTGGATGAGTTATGCATCTGCAACGACTGCCGAGTCAGGTTCTTGTGAATTTGGCTCTAAGCTAACAATCGGAGACGTACTCAAAATTAGAAGTACTTCGGGTGGAACTCCTCTTGGATACTTTGTCGTCACTGATATTCTGGGTAGCTATGTTTCCTTGGTTCCAATTTCGGAAACTAGTGTTAATCCACGGGCACAAGAAAATGTTATTGTCGAGGTGATAAGGAGTGGCTATTCTAATCAGCTCACTGCTGAAATCGGCAACTTTGTTCGTGTCAAATCTGAAGACAATGTTTCTGTTCCTGAGTCTGGTGTTATACCACCAACTCCTCCACTGGTTGTTCCAGTTAATCAAAGTCTGCTCGATGGCAGAGCCGGATTTGTTAGCAAACTCAACAAAGCAATAGTGGAAATGAATCCGCAAGTCGAGAATTGGGAAGATCCTGTTACCATCATTGGTGCCGATGGTCAGTGTTCGTTGCTTGAGAGCAACGACATCGAGCTTCAATTTGATGGCCCTGGTGTGACATTAAAGTATAAAATCCATGATGTTCCACCATATCAAATGCCAAATGATCACCAGTTAGTTGAAGACTTGAATCAGTGGCTTAATAGTCTTTGGTTGATGGAGGTTCAAGATTACTTAGATGATCCACTTGACCAATATCTATGTACTGGGTTTGATGACGTGTTAGAAGAACACACCTACGCGACACATACCCTGTCAACGACCAATAGAGATTTAACAGATGAATTAACTGGTATGCAGCGTATTCTTGATTCATACTACTGGATCTTTGACGTTTCGCAAAACAAGTATGTTCGAAAAAAAGGTAGCCAATTGGTCAACCGAGATCTTGCTCTAGGAGCAGATGTATCTGCGGTCATGTCTAAAAGACTACCGAAGGATGATTCAGAACAACAGGTCTATTTATCAACTCAACGGTTGCGTTTCATTGGTACCGCAATGGAGGACAACTTTGGTTTTACTCGGCACACACAAACGTATGCACCGAATTTGTCAAACAATCCCGCAGACAATTGCCAGGATTTCTGGATCATTGATACAGATCCAGAGTTGCCTGGTGCTGATCCGAATCCTGTGAGTACTAAATGTTACATTGATCACCCTGGAAAAAATGGATTGCAGTTCATTGATTCTTATCCTACTGCAGATGAAAATAATGCAGCAATGATACAGTTTGTTTTAGACCATCCAGTTTACACGGAGTCGATTGGAAAGTTCGAAGTCACGTCGCAAGGTGAACTTGTCTATCGCGAACTCGATACTGAGGTATATGGTTCTCAATTGGAAACTCATGTCGCGCTGCAATTGTACTCAACAAATGATTACATTCAAGAGCCAACGTACTGTGTGACGTATTACTGCCAGAGGGGAGATGCCGTAACACCAAATACATTTGGTCTCGACGAGAATGGTGAGTTGGAGTATCTTCTTGGTTGCTCAGACTGTACGCCAGTACAGCGTTCTTGTATTGACTTTTGTGAGAACTACGCCACTCGCTACGAATATGATGGTGTTGTTTCTGCCAATGCAAGCGTGTTGTCTAATGATTGGGTACTTGCAGGGACATTGCCTGAAAACGCTTTCGTTTCCGGAGAAAAAGGAATTTGGAGGCAGAAGTCTGCTTATGTCTATGAGGAAGTGACAAAGAGCGTCTTTGACAACTACGATGCCCACGAAGGACTTGGAGTATTTACAAGTGCGTACAAGCACTTTGTATGGGATCCTGTCGAGGCCAATTTCAATCAGGGTGACGAAAACTGGTTGCAGACAATAAGTATTGAGAGGTACAACTCAAACGGTGGAGTTGAAGAGCAAACGAATCTGCTTGGTGTACCA
>JAUHYX010000060.1 GCA_030426285.1 bacterium | reverse complement strand
CCGTTTTTTGTTTTCAGTTGGAAAGATTCGTGGTACCGAACCCTCACAATGTTAGGCATTTCTCATCTGGGGAAAGAACAACACATCGCGAATCGAACTATTGTTAGTCAATAACATCACGAGTCTGTCAATTCCGATGCCAAGTCCGGCGGTTGGCGGAAGTCCAACTTCCAGCGCGTGTAAAAAGTCTTCATCAACCACCATGGCTTCTTCATCACCGTCTGCACGGTGCTGGGCTTGCTCTTCAAGGCGGGCGCGCTGATCCAACGCGTCGTTCAATTCAGAGAACGCATTCGCAAGCTCTGCTCCATTCACAAATAACTCAAACCTTTCGGTGAGATCTGGATTGTCCCGATGACGTTTTGCAAGAGGTGACAATTCAACAGGGTAGTCCGTGATGAATGTTGGCTGAATCAAAGAGTCTTCTACTTTCTCGCTGAACAACTCATCAATCAGTTTGCCTCTATTCATGCCTGCTTCGATCTCTACGCCTTGGCTCTTGGCAAATGTTGCTAATTCTTCCGTACTCATGCTAGAGATGTCTTGACCAGTCGCCTCCCCAATTGCATCGAGCATTGAGATTCGCTTGTACGGTCCCGCAAAGTTGATTGTATGCTCACCAATCACAACTTCTGTTGTATTGTTGACCTCTGAGCAAACGTACTCTAGACACTGCTCGGTCATCTCCATCATCCAATTGTAGTCCTTATACGCAACATATATTTCCATCGCTGTATACTCTGGGTTATGCGTGCGGTCCATGCCTTCATTGCGAAAGTTTTTCGAAATTTCATACACGCCCTCAAAACCGCCTACGATAAGTCTCTTCAGATACAACTCATCTGCAATTCGCAAGTAGAATGGCATGTCTAGCGTATTGTGGTGCGTGACAAATGGTCTTGCCGAAGCTCCGCCGTACATGGGCTGTAGCACCGGTGTCTCTACTTCCAACCATCCTCTATCATCAAAGAAACGACGCATTGCGGAGATTATGCGTGAGCGCTTTACAAATACATCTTTGATATCGTGATTCACCACTAGGTCTAGGTAACGTTGTCGGTATCGTGTTTCCTTATCCTTAAAAGCATCGTGAATAACAACATTGCCGTCGTCGTCCTTAGTTTCTTTAGGAACTGGAATTGGTGCCAAACTCTTACAGAGTACCTCCATTCCGTCTGCGTGTACAGAAATCTCACCCACTCTGGTTTTGAATACCTTTCCAGATACGCCAATAATGTCGCCTATATCGAGCAATTTGACGACATCGTATTGCTCAATGTCCCCCTTGCGCAGATACACCTGAATTCGACCTGCCGCGTCCTGGACGTGAGCAAAAGTGGCCTTTCCCATCTTTCGCATAGACATAATTCGTCCGGCGACACGCACAGTGTGCTCTTCCTCTTCATCAAAGAGTTCCCGCACCTCTTCAGAAGTATGCGTTCGGTCATACATTGGTGGAAATGGGTCTACTCCCAGCTCGCGCAGTTCAGACAACTCTTCCCTACGACGAATTTGCTGATCGTTTAACTCGGCCATTATCAGCTCCATTTTTGATCTTATTCAGGTATATAGTTTCAGAAGTGTGCAAAAATACGTTTTTTTTAGCGCAACCGGTTAATTATTAAGCAATTACGTTGTTAATGGTTGTGCTTTTGTCGATATTTGTTGTCTATACATAAGTGTACTCAATAAAATGTGAGGTGGTCGTTTGGGTCGACCAAGATCAAAAGGTGGACGGAGACATCAAGCTCCGAGAGAACCGAAAACAAGAATAAACAGGATGATCCGCGTTCCAATGATTCGCGTGATTGATGTAGATGGTGAAATGCTCGGTGTGATGCCGCCAGACAAGGCGCTTGGTATCGCAGCGGACAGAGGTGT
Source organism: bacterium (assembly GCA_030426285.1). Lineage (GTDB taxonomy): Bacteria > Bacteroidota > Ignavibacteria > Kapaibacteriales > UBA7675 > JAUHYX01. The sequence continues at coordinate 14,067 of JAUHYX010000060.1, read as the reverse complement.
AGATCTCGTTGAGATCGCGCCAAACGCCAAGCCTCCTGTGTGTAAAATCATCGATTATGGCAAGTATCAATTTGAACAAAAGAAGCGCGAGAAGCAGCAGAAGAAAACTGGTGTTTCAAAGCTGAAAGAAGTGAAGTTCAAATTGGCCACTGACACGCATGACTTTGATTTCAAAACTCGTCATGCACGTGATTTTATCAAGAGTGGTCATAAAGTAAAGGCAACAGTCTTTTTCCGAGGTCGCGAAATTGTTCACAAGGACTTGGGTATTGAATTGCTCAAAAAATTTGTGGCTCAAATGGAAGACATAGCCAAAATAGACCAGAACATGAAAATGGAGGGCCCAAATTGCTCCGTCATCATGGCTCCTGATAAAACCAAGGGTACGAAACCAGAAGAGTAATTCTCGCTAGACATTATTTGTCTGTCGAATACAAAAGATCACCGTGGCACGAGCAACCGGACAACAATATTGCCCGTAGTTTTTCGTTACCACGTTTTTATTCACTTTACAGTTGGAAGCTACAATGCCTAAGGTTCGCGTAAATGCTGCGGCGAAAAAGAGATTGAAGCAAACTTCCAGCGGTCGCTTGAAGCGTAAAAGAGCTTTTCGCAGTCACATTCTGACGAAGAAAACTACTAAGCGCAAGCGCAACCTGCGTGGAAATGCTTTGGTTCACGAAGCAGATGAAAGAAGATTGAAGAGCTTACTCGGCTTGAACTAAGCCGGTACCGCTGTCTATACAGCACTTTTTCTTGCACAGAGTGTGACTTCAAAAGCTCGGTCACGAGGCAGTTTTGCCAAACAGATACTCTGTGGGAAACATATTATTCAACAAAATCTGTAAACTCAGGAGAAAATTATGCCACGTTCACAGAACAAAGTAGCGTCGCGTCAGCGCCGTAAAAAGTTCCTCAAACTCGCCAAAGGGTATTGGGGCGCTCGCAGTAAAATTTGGACTGTTGCAAAGCACCACATTGAAAAAGGTCTGCAATACCAATACCGCGACCGCAGAAATCGCAAGCGCGAATTCAGAAGACTGTGGATTACTCGTATCAATGCTGCAGCTCGTTTGAATGGGACAACATACTCTCGTCTCATGCACGACCTGAAGCAAGCCAATATCGGTATCAACAGAAAAATGTTGGCTGACTTGGCAATGAACCAACCTCAGGCTTTCAAAGCAATTGTTGATAGAGTTGCGAAGTAGACTTCCAAACTCTGATCAAAAGTGAATGAAAAAGGCCGTCCTCGTGACGGCCTTTTCTGTTTGGAACCACTTCTTCTTGCTACATTGTTGCGTATATTTGTGCAAGAAGTCAGTATTCACAAAGAAGAACAGCACACATCATTGTATGATTGAGCAGATACAACAACTCGAACAACATATTTTCTCTGACCTCGACTCTGTGCAGAATGCAGAATCGCTTGAAGAATTTCGCCTTCAACACCTTGTGAAGAAAGGAACTCTTGGCCAACTCAATGACCAGTTCCGAAACATCCCCAATGAGCAGAAGCGCGAAGCTGGCAAGACACTAAATGTCTTCAAGAATAAGCTCATGTCGCTGTTTGAGGAAAAGAAAGCAAGTCTCGAGAGTTCGGATACAACTGAACAGATTGATGTCACCTTGCCGAGCAGAACAACATATCCTGGCTCGCTGCACCCCCTCACCCATATCATGGATGAGATCATCAGAATCTTTGACTCTATGGGTTTTGCTGTTGCTTCTGGACCTGAAGTTGAGGAAGATTTCTTCAACTTTGAGATGCTCAACTTTCCTGAAGACCACCCCGCACGCGATATGCAAGACACGTTCTTTGTTAAGAACGCAGCAGACAAGACTGTGTTGCGCACGCACACATCTCCGGTGCAAATCCGCGTACTCAAGAACTCAACGCCACCTGTTCGCTGTATCGTGCCTGGTCGAGTGTACAGAAATGAGGCCCTAGATTCAACGCACCTTGCTGAATTTCACCAAGTAGAAGGGTTGTATGTTGACAAAGGAGTAACGTTCGCAGACTTAAAGGCTACTCTCGTGAGTTTCTTTGAGCAATTGTATGAAGGTCAAAAAATAGAAACAAGGTTCAGACCATCGTTTTTTCCTTTCACAGAGCCTAGTGCAGAAATGGACCTAAGGATTGCCGGAAAGAAAGACGCTCAGTGGATGGAATTGTGTGGCTGTGGCATGGTACACCCTCAGGTGCTTCGCAACTGTGGAATTGATCCAGAGGTGTATTCCGGATTTGCCGTAGGTTTTGGCGTCGAACGAATGGCAATGATCAAATATGGTCTCACGGATATTCGCGATTTGTACGACAACAATCTCATGTTTTTACGGCAGTTTGTTTAAAGCATCCCCTCGATGGTAGTAGACTCGACAAACATTACGTCACTTGAGTTAAAGCACATTGCTAAGAGTTTTTCTCAGGCGGATGCGCATATTCCCGTGCTCAACGGTGCAGAGCTGCAACTTGAGAGGGGCGAATTAGTGGCAATTGTAGGTGCTTCCGGCTCGGGCAAGAGTACGCTTCTTCATATTGCTGGAACACTAGACAGAGCCGACTCTGGCAGTGTTTGCCTCCATTCACAAGAGGCACATATAGACATTAGTGGACTTCCCGACGAGAAACTGAAGCAAATTCGCAACAATGTATTCGGATTTGTGTTTCAGTTCCACCATTTGCTAGGTGAGTTCACAGCATTAGAGAACGTTGCCCTTCCAGCTCTCGTGCGCGGAACCAGAAAAGAAGATGCCATGCGAGCTGCTGCTGAATTGTTACAGCGCGTACATGTTGATCATCGAGCAGATGCATTTCCAGACACACTGAGTGGCGGTGAGTCGCAAAGAGTTGCCATTGCGCGTGCATTGGTCAATCAACCAGCATTCGTGTTGGCCGATGAACCTACTGGGAACCTTGACGCCGCAAATGCCGCATCAGTTATGCAATTATTGAGAGAAGTCGCGCAAGAGTTTTCGACGGGTTTTCTGATAGTCACACATTCATCCAACGTTGCTCGTGAGTGCGATAGAATTCTACACATAGAACAAGGTGTTCTCCACCAATCTTCGTAACGAGGGCTGAGTGCTAGCTCTGTATGGACTTGGTATTGCACGTGCGAGAAGAAAAAAGATAGTTGGTTAAGACAGCCGCTTGACGAGTGTCAACACATTGTATGGGTGATCGCTGTCTGCAGACTGATATCGGATTTCATCAATAAATTTGCGAATAATCGGAATCCCCAATCCCCCCTTCATGAACTTGCTGAAATACTCCTTCATATTCGGAGGGGCCAAGCTGAGGGGGTCAAACGTAGCCCCATTGTCGATGATATTAATCGTAAGACATGACTGTTCTACGAAGATCTCTAAGCAAAATTCTCTGGTTGTGTCGTGCTTATACGAGTGCCGAATAATGTTTGCGCAAGCCTCGTCAACAGCCAACGCAATGTTATAGGTTGCTTGTTCTGCAAAGCCGAGCTGCAGGGCGGTGCGTTCGATAAAATCTCGAATCTTCTTGAGTTCACTCGTATCTGAAGTAACACAGATTCTATGCGACCGCGGTGAAAAAGGATATGTTCGGCTAAGCTTTGTCATTCGTTTGATGTACCGAATTTAACAACCGCATCATCGATGCTGTCAACAATATCAAACAACATTGGAAAGCCCAGAAGGTCAAAAACAGAATACACTTTGGGCTGCATTCTCGCGAGTTTGATGTCTCCGCTCTTGGAGCGAATATCCTCAATAAACATCATGAACACCCCCATGCCGGCAGAACTGATGTAGTCTAGTTCTTTGAAGTCGACAACAATTTTGGGTGTAGGCACATCAGAATACTTCTGAATCTCCTGCTCTAGCTGTGGCGCTGTATGCGCATCCAGAAAACCAGTGACGCTAAGTACGTCGACATGCTGTTGCGTTGTATGTTTTACTGAAAACGTGCTCATTTCATCTTCTATTTACAGTGAACGATGTACCAAGATAGCAATTACAGCTGTACCAACCATCAATTGACTTCGTCCTCCACAGTTAACACCACCAAAGTGAGGTCATCATGCTGTTCGTGGGTCTGTGAATGCTCTGCCACACTGCGTACAATCCGACCAGCAAGAGAGCTTGCGTTGTCGTGTACATTCGATTCAACGATCTCTTTGAGAGACTCATAACCGAATTCTACAAGCTCTTCGTTCACTGATTCATTGACGCCATCTGTAAACAAGATACACGCATCATGCTGGGAAAGTTGCACCGATATTTGCTCCAATGTGTTAGCAAAAAGAGCACCTTTTACGAGACCAACACCCATGCCACTTGGCTGCAGAACTTGTGCGCCACTTTCAGTTCGCAATAGCATCGGTGTGTGCCCGGCCCGGCAAATGTGAACTGTATTGGAGCCTGCATCTATTTCTGCTGCTAAAACGGTCACATATTCTTTGGGATCCAAGGACTCAATGAGTACGTCATTGGCTCTAACAATGAGTTCACGCACTGAGGAGCAAGAGCTAGCTAAGGCAGACATTACGCCTTTAATCTCAGCCATAATAAATGCTGCAGAAATTCCTTTTCCTGAAACATCTCCCACAACTATACATGTATTGCCATTCTTCAGAGTTAGAAAGTCGTAGTAATCACCGCCAACTTCATATGCAGGTTCTGAGAAGGCATGAATACTCATGCCTTTCAATTCTGGTGTAACATCAGGCAAGAGTTTCTGCTGCATTTGTCGCGCAAGCAGGAGCTCGTTGCGGTATTTTTCTTTATCGCGTGCTGCTTCCAACATGCGGGCATTCTCTATCGCGATGACTGCATTGTCAGCAAACGCGCGCAACAACTCTATATCTGTTGGGTCGAAAGCATACGTTGTACGGTGAAGCGCAAAGATCATTCCATTGTATTCACCGTGAAGGATGAGCGGAATACCAGCCACTGACTTCGCCAAATCTGTGAGGTCTGGCTGATCTTTGAACAGAGCACTCTGCTGCGTATTCTCAATGTAAACGCCTTTGTCGATACTCTGTATAGCCTTTCTATATCCGTCAGACTTTTCAAAACGCCTGATAAACGACTCGTTAACATTCTTCATTGACCACAGCTGCTTTTCACCTGCCTTGTATTCGATCCAGACCCCAGTTGCGCCACAGACTTCCCTGACTTTGTCTATAACCAACTCCAACAAATCATCGAGATCTCTGGTTTGCGTTATTGAACTCGACAATTGTGCTAGGCTTTCTACCTCCTTCATCTTTTTGTCCACATACCCAGCAGTCGGCAAGCTTAAGGCAAGCGAGAAAACGACTCTGAGAAAATACAGCATCACTAAGGAAAGCACCGATTCTGCAAGTGTAGACAATCCAACTGATTGATGCTCCATCCATTCGCGCAAAAACTCCCATTGTGACGTTTCACCAAATAATGTTCCAACTAATACAGCTGCAAGAACGGCAGTGATGAAACAAATGCCGAGAGCCTTCCATTTTTGTGTTCGCGAGAGTGTTTGGATCCAAGGGAGCTTGATTACACTCAGGATAAATGCCATCAAACTGACATACAATGTATACTCTTGAATCACTGCGGCGACAGTGCCGATCCAGGGTTGTAGAAGAGTAACTACTGTGGCAAACGCAATAGTGGCATATAGGACTTTGCGAAAAAATACAGCAAGTGAGGACTTGTAGAGAGAAATGAGTCTATCTAACCAATTCAGAGAATGCAGCAAAAAGCTGATCACAAAAGGAGGAACAACACTTGCAAGAGCAGTATCAATTATCTGCTCAGACATCGTGGGGATGGCAAGAAAAGCAATGCTACATGCGCCCGTGATGGCAATGACCAGTCCAAAAGAAGTCAGAAACAATGCACTGCAATCTGAGAAAACCGTCCACGAAGTTTCAATCTCTCGCGACGTAAATCTTCGCTGAAGCAGGATCAGTGACAGTACAATATATGCTCCAATAGAGACAGCCCGGATTCCATCAGCAACATCATGCAGTGAAGCTTCAGGAAGCAGGAACTCGATGCACAACAATACGATAGCCAGTCCTACTGTGAGAGCGTGGACTGCAAATCTATTGCGAGGTGAAATCTTGAAAACCGATTGTTGTGCTGTACTTGTCAAAGTGAATCCGTAAGAAACTTATGGTAAACGCACTCACTTACGACCCAGGAAACGAAAAGTTCGAAGATCTTTTTGCCGGTAGTGTGAGCATAATAACATTACCATCACTCCCCATACTTTCGATAACCATAGTCCCCTGCTCCATTTTTACTCTCGACGTAAGCTCAGCCATCCGGAATATGATATCGTCTTTATCAGATTTCAAAAGCTCTATAAGCTCTTGATCATCAGTGACCCCTTTGTACAATTCTATCATTGAAGTCACCTCATCATTGCTAGCAAACAACACTTGAATCTCAATAACACTCTCAAACGGATTTACTTGGGCAAACGCCTGAATTGTAGATTCCTTCTGACCTTGCGTAAACGTACTTACCGCCTCGAGAAGCATATCTTTGAATTGCTCCTCATCTAGGGTAAACAAAAACTCATCAGTCGCACTGTTTTGAACATCAAATGTGAGTTCGCGATCAAGCAATGAATTTTGTATGTACTCAATTGTCGTATTTATGGTAGAATGAATTGGCGAAGAATGCTCCTCTTGATGCAATTGTTCTTGCTCTTCACCTTCGGCAACATCTAAGAGGTCACTTACGCGGCTGAGAAGATCCTCTGAGCTCTGATATGCTACCTCGATAAACTGGTCGTGTTCTTCATCATTGGTAAACAATCTGTTTTTCACCAACTGCAGATATCCAATGATACCGGTCAACGAGGTTCTAAAATAGAAACTCGCATTTTCCATGAACTGACTCTTGAAACGCGTTGATTCTTCGGTGAACTGGCGCGCCAAGGCCACTTGCTTGCTCTGCAATTTGATTCGCTCTTCGGCTTTCTTTTGTTCTGTGATATCACGGCCAATGTTATACATGAAGCCTTCGGTATGAGAAACCACCGAGTTCCAACTCACCCAACGGATGCTACCGTCTTGGTTCGTCATTTGTACTTCGAAAGAACATGTTTGTTCGTCACCAGTAGACTGCAACAACTCTCGGACTCTGTCGCGCTCTTCAGGTATCACTTGATCGTAGAACGATGTACCAATGATGTCGTCCGGAAGAATACCCAAATTTGAGATTGATGCTGGATTCATCGTCGTCCAAACACCGTCAATAGACGTAATGCCGATCATGTCTTGCGATGTATCAACGATTCTGCGCTGACTACGGGTGGTGCGTTCGGCCAAATCTTCGGCACGCGCTCTTGAGGTCAACAGTGAAAGCGTAAACAAAAAGATCAGCACTGAAGTAACCAAGCTTCCTACCAAGCTAAGGATGGGGATATTATTTTGAAACTCACCACCAAAATTTGGCACGGTTCGTATGTCCAACACAATATCTTTATTGGCAACATTAATATGGATTGTATCACTCAACATCGCTGAGTAATCACCCACTTTTTCTGAATTTTTAGAGGTATACACGACATTGTTAGTGCCATCTGCTAATTCATCAAAGATGGTAAACACAACCGCCGTGTCTGACGCAACACTATTGCCAAGACTGGCATCAAAAAATTCTTGGGCGAGAATCTCTAGAGCAACAACTCCCTCGCTTTTGAGGTTGCGAATACCGGAACTAGAGCTGGCATCATCCACCTTGCTCACAGGGGCAACAAACATAAAACCAAGAGTGTCCGGTCGAACGTCAAAAAAGTTCGTTGCTGCAATGGCTCCAGTGCCTTCGGCTTCAACAATGGTCGAATTCAGGGCACTGTCTGAAGCCATATTGAAACCGAGAATCGACAGATTTCTTTCGAGAGGTACCACGTAGTACACAGGGTAGTGGATTTCTGCATCTACCGAATCGGGGAAAATTGCATAATCGTAGTACCGTTCAGAACGGGCATAATATGTGTGGAGACTCAATTCTTCTGTTGGAATCGCCGGAACATATGACACGCTCAACACACTCTCCAATCCTTCAGCCGGAATTGAACCATAGAGTTCGAAAACATCGCGAACGATGAACGGTGATGTTCTGTACAACTCTTGCATTTGTCCAACAATCTGCAAATGTTGCTGAACTCCACCCTCTATGCGGTTTTGAACACTGGTATACGCCTTTTCAAACGTCGCCGAATTATCGGCCTCGATAGTATCCTCAACTATGCCCCAAACAAAGAAACTGGCGATAAGTGCTATCACCAGAACGATATAAGCTGGAAATGTCTTCTTAAAACTATACGGGTTTGCACCTCGCTGGGAAGCCTGTTTTAAGATATCTTCATACGTGGCCATGTATTTGTTCTCTACTCTTCAAGCGTTGGGGAAATAATTACAAGTATGCTTTGACTTCGTCTACGAACGTTTCAGGATTTATCGGTTTGGCGATATATCCATCAAAACCGTGTTGTAAGTACTTTTCCCTATCTCCGTGCCGTGCAAAAGCTGTAAGGGCGATCATCTTGATTGTGTCGCCGTCTTTCTGTCGCACAATTTTCATAATCTCAACACCATTCATGTCAGGCAACATGATGTCACACAACACCACGTCTGGTTTCTCCTTGAGAATGAACTCCAGTGCTGGTTGTCCTTGCGGAAACACAGTAACAGTAAAACCTGCACGTGTAAGAAGTAAATTAAAAAGCCTGTTAATCGTCTCGTTGTCTTCAACAACGCAAACTTTGAGAGCGTCGGTATTGGCCATACAAGCAGCGCCACTGTTTGAGTGTTAGTTGATAAGTCTCAACCCTAGTGCTGAGGTTATCGCAAAAAATAGCACCAGCAAGTCAGTTTACAAAATAACAGCGCCGGCCGTAACCAATTATTTTGCAATGCACTTATGGAAACTGGAAGCATGAGAGAATTTATTCCCGCAGATATGAACCCTCGAGATGTTCACAAATTATTGCTCAGTGGTGTGGCACCGCGCCCTATTGCGCTAACAGCAACTGCTGATGAGCACAACAACATCAACCTTGCCCCTTTCTCTTTCTTTAATGCATTTTCAGGCAATCCACCAGTGGTTATCATTTCGCCAGCCTTTAGGGGTGTTGATGGTTCATCCAAGGATACGTACGAGAACCTAAAACGAGTTGGCAAGTGTACGATCAGCATGGTGACATACAGCATGGTCGGTCAATGCAATCTCGCTTCAAGTATCTACCCAGCAGATGTGAACGAATTTGAAAAGGCAGGGCTAACAATGCGAGAATCCTCAACTTCGAACATTCCCCATGTTGCAGAGTCGCCATTTGCATTGGAATGTGATTTGCTGAATTGTATTGAGTTGGCTCCCGAGAAAAAAGGCTCAGGCAATCTGATGATACTACAAGTAACCCGGATTCACGTAAAGGAAAATGTTCTCAATGGAGCTGTTCTCGATCCAACCAAGGTGGAAATGGTTTCCAGACTGGGTCAAGACTACTATGCTCGCATCACACCCGAATGCCTGTTCCGGCTTCCGGCTCCATCAGGACAAGGAGTTGGTTTCGACAGTTTGCCACAAGCTCTGCAGCAGTCTTCAGTTCTTTCGGCTAACACTCTTTCGAAGTTAGCCGGACTAGAGTCATTGCCGGAGCAATTACTAGAAGCAAACGAACGAGTTTGTTCACATGAAGCTCAACAAAGGGCTGAGGAAGTTTCACAACGCGGCGGTAGTACCGAAGAGATACTCACGGCACTTCTGAAATAGTCGAAGATTCAAACTCTTCTGAAGGCCATCATGGTGATATCATCTGACTGAGGTTCGCTTTGCACATGGCTGTGAACAAGTGCATCGACTTCGGCCAAAATTGTCGCAGAATCAGCGGAACATTTTTCTTGAAGCAGTGCTATCAGTGGTTTTTCTCCGAGTTCTGCACCTTCGCGATTTTGAGCTTCAGAAACACCGTCTGTGTACAGATACAACAACTCATTGTGACGCAAAACTACTCGGCCAACTTCATACGGGATAGTGTGTTCCATGATGCCAAGGATGAGTCCACCATGCGTCAATTCTTCGACTGAATTGTCTTCCCGCACAATCACAGGTGGATTGTGCCCGGCATTGATGTACTTCAAGACACCACTTTTTGGAGTTAATACGCCGATGAACGCCGTGACAAATTTGTCCGATGTTGTATTGCGAAAGATCAGTGAGTTCATGCGCTCTACCATCACCTCTAGCGGCAGTCCCAGTGGTGCAAGGGTTCGAAATGCTGCCTGCATATTTGCCATCAACAAGGCTGCAGGAACACCTTTTCCAGAAACATCGGCGATGATGAACATAATGTCGCCGTCATGTTCGAGTGATATGTCGTAGTAGTCTCCACCAATCTCTTTTGAGGATAAGTTTGATGCTGCAATGTCGTATCCCTCAATACTCGGGATGGCGCGCGGCAATAGGCCCTGCTGAATCTTTTTCGCAATCGCTAGTTCTTCTTCAAGAGCTTTTTGCTTCAATTCTTGCTGCAGCAGCCTGTTGTTTTCCAAGGCAGTTGTTGCTACACTTCCCAATGACTCAATAAACTTTATATCCGCGTCTGTGAACTTCCCATCAACCATGCGACGCCCCAAAAACAGAATTCCAGTACGCCTACTTTTAACTATCAAGGGTACGGCCAACTGGGCTTGGTGATCAATCATGTACTTTAGATACTGTGACTTCAGTCCATCGGCATCAGACATGCTGATAGCGCTGTTCAAATCGCAAAACACATCACTTAATTTTGAGGTCGATTTTAACTTCAAGCGGTCAACAACAAGCTCTGCTGTGTCGTTGTTGTCGAATAGCACAAGCGAGAACTTGCTCACCGTGAGTTGACCAAGTAATCTGTATGTAAGTACTCTAATGATTTCTTCTGAAGTGTTGAGTGAGTTGAACTCTCGCGAAACGTCAAACAATGTGAGCAGCAGTTGATTCGAGCGCTCCAGATTTGACGACTCGCGTTTTAGCGAACTTGTCAACTCAACTGTGGAAAGCGCATTGGCTACGAGTCCACTCAATAAGTTGCAGTACTCAATTTCCTCGTCGGTGAGTTCAGTTTTCGTGAACTTTTCTCCAACCATCAACAATGCTTGTGTGGATACTTGTTGTTGTGCGTAAAACACGTGTCGGAGTCCTGCTTCGTACAACGGTTTGTGCAGCGGCTTGGTTGGGTCGAGTGAACAAGGGCCTTCTGGTGGAAACGAGTACGTAATCTCGGATTCCAACACGGTGCCGGCTCCTTTCACCCACACTCCCGGTTGTGTAGGCAGTAGCCCGGCGGCTTTGCTCACTTGCAGCTTTCCCATCAAGCTCAAGACTGCCGATTTCATGACAAATTCGGCACTTTCAGACATTGATAGTGAGTGGCTCAGCTCAATAAGTGAGCGCAAATTGAGTATATTTTTGTTCATCTGCATCGCGATGTTCGCCGTGGCATTCTACGTGTTGTCATGTGAGAGTGCATTCTGCACTTTCCGCAACATAGCAATGTTTGCAACATTGTGCACGCGCGCGATGTCAACATACGGTGAAACACATGCGTGCAGCAGCGCAGTGGCCGTGTCGCGTTGTTTTGGGTCGGAAATACCCAACATCTCTGCAAACAATCGTTTTCGGGAAACACCTAACATCAGCGGTAGCCTCAAGTGAGACTTGATAGCTCCGAGGTTTTGCAGAAGGGCAAGATTGTGTTGATATGTCTTGCCAAAACCAATACCGGGGTCTATTATGACTTTCTCAACTCCTGCAGCATGAGCGCTGTCTACGCGGCGCTGCAATTCCGCAACAACCTCGGCAACAACATCTGCATAGGTTGGATTCTTTTGCATAGTTGCTGGCAATGCTACCGAATGCATAACCACAAATGGTACCTGATGATCGGCAGCAACCTCTAATATTCCAGGATCAAACGTACCGCCAGACACATCGTTGATCAATGCTGCATTGTGCTTGATCGCCCATTTAGCGACCGCGGCGTGACGTGTGTCAATGGAGATATAGGACTGAGATTGCACGACAGGCGACCAAACCCGCTGCAGTCTGCGCAATTGCTCATCCACACAAACCTCATTTGCACCTGGCCGCGTACTCTCAGCGCCAATGTCCACAATATCCACACCGAGCCTGTCCCAATTGTGCAATCGCCTTTCAAGTTCAGTCTTGTCTTCGCTCTCTCCTCCATCAGAAAATGAATCGGGCGTGGCATTTACAATGCCCATAATAAGCGGGTGCTGTCGGGTGCGTTGTACTATTTGCGTATAAAGTGACATATCGTTGCGAATCATCAATATTTTGCTTAATTTTGCTTTTTCGTACCCGAATTCGAAAGCTTAGTGCTATCGATGGGTAATGTACATGACTGACTGAAACAATTATACGATAAAGATTTTTCTCAGGAGTTTGACATGGCAAAGAAGAAAGGAGCTCGCCAGACAATTACGTTGGAATGCACAGAAGCGAAAGCAGAAGGCAAGCCGGCATCACGCTACACAACGAGCAAGAACAAGCAAAATTCTCCTGACCGTTTGGAAGTCAAGAAGTACAACCCATTCTTGCGCAGACACACAATTCACAGAGAAACTCGCTAGAGTATTCTCAGAATTGTCAGAGATGAAGTTTGAGGCATGCTTGACAACGGGCATGCCTTTTTTATTAGTATTTTTTGCCTTCTTGTTCTAATTGTTGCCGCACTTGCTCAATGCGTCGCAGCTTGGTGGCCACAGCTGAGCCGAGGTCAATCTCTGCTGCATTTGTGTAGTTCATGAGAGCAATCAACACATCTGCTGCCTCATCGGCAACGCGAGCTGGATCGATGTCTTTTCCTTTCCAGACCTTCTTTTCGAGATTCGCTAGTTCACCTGCCTCTCCACACAATTCCAGACAAAAGAAATTTCGCGGTTTTGCCTGAAACTCTTCCTGATACTTGTCAAAAATGTGCTGGACATCCTGCAATTTCGACTCGATTGGTTGTGCAACTGCGTCTTCTGAGAATTTCATCTTAATCTGTGGCTACTCTTCATTCTGTTCTGGTTCTGGTTCCTGCATCACATACCCTACGCCGCGAACACTGCGGATGAGCCGCGGATCTTCAAGATCCATGATTTTTTTGCGCAGCTTTTTGATGTAGACATCGATAATATTGCTCTCGGTGTCGAAACTATAAGCCCACACATGTTGTGTGATAAGACTGCGAGACAACACACGACCTTTGTTGCGCATGAGGTATTCTAAGAGTGCATATTCCTTACTTGTAAGGTCAATAGTCTGTCCGTCTCGATGGGCAACATGACTAATCGTGTCTAGCGAAACGTCACCACACTTTAGGGTGGTTGCTTTTTCTTGACTCGTCCTGCGCAGAAGCGATCTAACTCGTGCTGCCAACTCTTCAAAATGAAATGGCTTGGGCAAATAGTCATCTGCACCCAAATCTAACCCCATAACGCGGTCTTCCATGGCACCGCGTGCAGTAAGGATCATTACGGGAGTGTTGTGCCCCATGCCTCTAAACTCACGCAAAAAAGTAAAGCCGTCTTTCTCCGGCAACATCACATCCAGCACAACAGCATCGTATTCTTCGCTTGTAGCCATATTCAGACCGGTTGCTCCGTCGTGTGCAACGTCTACAGAATACATTTCTTCTTGCAGCCCTTTTTTGATAAAAGAGGCAACTTTCTTTTCGTCTTCAACTACAAGTATTCGCATGCTCAGTACCCCTTAGCTACAAAAACATGGTAAACTTCACGAATGCCCGTATCGGTTTCAAACAGTAGGTAATACATACCATTGGGCGCAACTCTTCCACCCTCTTCAATAAGTCCGTCCCAATTGTCACAATGCACAACGCCTGGCTCGCGCAAAGCGTTCTGCAAGGGTCGTGCAACCACGCGATTAGCTTCATCAAACACAGTAATAGAAACTTCAGCTTCTGTAGGAACCGTGTATATGACATTTACACCAGGCAGTCTTTGTCCTGGCGGGGTGTTCGTTGGGTCAAATGGGTTTGGAGCAACGACATCAACATACTGCACATTTGTTCCAGTA
>JAUHYX010000059.1 GCA_030426285.1 bacterium | reverse complement strand
ATGAAATGTCGCGCAACGCGTTTGCTCAAAACTCTATTTACCATTGGGATGTGTATGGCAGCAAAGAGGACATTCGCAATGCAACGGTAGAATCTGCGAAAGACTTTTTTGAAGAGTGGTATGTACCCAACAACGCCGTTCTCGTGATTGCAGGCGGAGTAAACGTACAGAACGCGTTTGAACTAGCAGAAACCTATTTTGGCGGCATCACATCTCGTCCGGTTCCAGCACACCCCATGTTGCTTGAGTCTGAGAAAAAACGCGGTGTAGAGGCTACTATTCCCGATGCGATCCCACTCTCTGGTGTCGTATTGGGGTGGCATTTACCAGAGCTCACAAGTGAGACGATTCAAGAACACGCGGCAGCGGATGTACTTGGAAGTTTGATTGGGTCAGGTATGACCTCGCGGTTATACAAGTCTATGGTCTACACGTCGCAAATGGCAAGTGAGGTTGGGGCATTTCATGATGTGCGCGAGTTCGGTGCGCTTTTTCAATGCTACTCCATTGCGTCATTGCCAACAGTACGTCCTGAAGAGCTCGCCCAAGCTATTCACGCTCAGATTGATGACATCCGCACGAATGGCGTTCCAAAAACAGAATTAGAAAAGGTTGTCAACAATTTCCGTGCGGCATTTGCAGGACGAAAGTTTGACAGTTCGAGTACCGGATCGGGAATATGTCATTACACATTGATGTTTGACAATCCAGAGCTCTTTTTCAATCGTGCCGAACGATATAGCCGTGTCACTACCGCTATGGTTCAAGAAGTTGCCAAAAAGTACTTGGCACCTGAACATGCCGTTTCACTTTTTTACGTTCCCAAAGAATCATAAGGTGAAGCAGTGCACCGATTAGGTACTCACATAGTTTGCACACAAATTGTATCTTGTTGCGAATGGTATTTGGCTGAAACCGCACGCACATTCTCTCGTTGTACGTACTTTGCGACTACAACAGAGATTTACAATGAAAGTTCACATCAACACGGCAGCGTTTATGGCGGGTAAGAATAAGAACTTCAACAATTTTGACGAATGGTATGTATCCTGGAAAGGGGGCTCGCGATCGGGATCGATGGGTTCGCGATCCAGTCGCCGTACACGTCCCAATCCGCGCAAACGCACTCACCAACGAGAATCATCCTCTCCATCGGCTGGTGAACTCATCGGTTCAGCTGCGCAGACATTGATTGAAGCAGTCGACACTGTGATCAAGAAAAAGGCAGCACCGGAACCATCTGCCAGAGAAAAAGCCTTTCGCAAGAAGAAACGCAGATTGGCGTACTTTGAGCGCAAATATGAGTCGCGCAAAAAGAGTGTCGTTGTGCTTGGACTGCTGGCAATTGGCTGTGTCATCATGCCCGGTGTAAGCATCGGGGCTGGAGTTTTGTTTGGTCTCATTGCTGGATACCAATACTACAGCGCCACCGAAACAAACAAAAAAATTGCTCGCTATCGCGAAGAACTCGACGCTATGGGAACAACAATGTTTCCAGATGAGCACAATGAAGCCGAGCGCCATCTCCTGCAACACGCGTACAACAACGACGGCAAAGTATATCCCGAAGTTCTCGCTTTAGAATCCGACTTTGCTCTCGCTGAAATTGAACACGTACTGGCCATCTGTGTCGACAAACACATTGCCTCGATAGAACTCGACGAACGCGGCCGCACATATTATTATTTCGCTTCATTTGATCAAACCGATCCATGGGACGACTTAGACAACAATAGCTGACCTGCGCCGTCCTATTGATATATTTGTTTGTAACTGACTACTTTTCAACGGTACACCCAAAGGGAGAACACAATGCAGTT
This sequence comes from bacterium, assembly GCA_030426285.1. Lineage (GTDB taxonomy): Bacteria > Bacteroidota > Ignavibacteria > Kapaibacteriales > UBA7675 > JAUHYX01. The sequence continues at coordinate 14,225 of JAUHYX010000059.1, read as the reverse complement.
GTACCTCGACTCAGCCAATCTTGAGCACATTAACCACGCTGCCTCACTAGGCATCATTTCTGGTGTAACAACCAACCCTTCTCTGTTGGCAAAAGAAGACCCAAGTGTTGATGTGAGAGACAGAATCAAAGAGATTTATGCGCTTGTTGGTGGACACTTGTCAGTTGAAGTGGTGAGCACAGACGCAGATGGGATGCTCAAAGAAGCCGATGAGATTCTTTCGTGGTTCCCAGAAGCTACAATCAAAATTCCGATGATCCCAGCAGGTCTAACGGCTACACGCAAACTGGCCGATCAAGACATTCCTGTGAACATGACACTTATTTTTAGCCCAACTCAAGCATTGGCAGCAAACAATGCAGGTGCCACATATGTGAGTGTCTTTATGGGACGATTGGACGACATCGCTCACAACAGTGTTCAGGTGATCGAAGACACGCGAGAAATATGGGATATGCAAGGGCTAAACTCACTCATCCTTGCTGCTTCTATTCGTCACCCTCTACACATTCAGGAAGCTGCTCGCGCCGGTGCAGATATTTCTACCGTGCCGTACAAAGCTCTTATGCAGTCACTCAAGCACCCATTGACAGACAAAGGTTTGGATGCGTTTTTGGCCGACTACCACAAAATGCAGGAAGAGATCGCTAAGCTCAAAGCATAGCCGAACTTCTTTCCTCACATATCGAAAGTGCATAGCCTCGAATAGATTCTGTTCGGGGCTTTTTTATTTGAAATTTAGGAACTCGTTCCAGAACATATAGAGATCGAGGGTTGCTCGCACGTCGCGCAAGCAGTACTCGGCAATTACTCGCTCCTCTCCTTTGGCAAAGAGATCGCCAACCATACTCCCGTCAACACCCTCCTCCTTCGGCGATGTCAATCCAAAACTTTTCATGTAAAAATCAAAGTTGAAACGTCTTGATGGTCCATCTTTTGAGAACGAATAAAAGGCTAGTTCATCGGCTAAGTCTGTGTGAAGTGGATAGTTGAACTTCGTACCAGACATCAAATCACGAATGGGACGAATGCGATGTACGGCACTTCGGAGCATCAGAAATGGGGCATCAAAACCTCGGCCATTAAACGACACTAGGTGTGCCCCGCGATAGTGTTCAAGCAGACTCCAAAAACCGTTGATAACACTCTTCTCGTCACCCAAAGCCATGGTTGTTCCATCTGACAATTGTTCCTTCCCCTCTCTTCCATCATGTGTCATTTGTAACACTCCTTCGCGTACCACATCTACACTGCCAGAAGTGGAAACATCGTAGACACCTGCACCAATTGTAACGATCTTTGCTGTAAACGGATTCAGCGCAAATCTGCTGGCTACAGACTCCTGCTCTTCGTCCGACTCTGCTCCGCGCATCAGGTAAGCGAGCCTGTGCTCACCCAGTTCTTCGGCGCTCAGTCCTACGGTTTCTAAATCAAAAACAACCAATCTGCTACGTCTGTCTTGCATTGCCTGCTTGCTCAAAGGAATTGGTGAAAGAAATTGCTACTAGAATGTTATTTTGTGTGTTTGTGTCGTTCGGAATTCGTTTCTCGACACAATGCCAACTATCAGAATACAACATAATAGTCAAATAATGGAGTACGACATGCAGGTTCCAAAAACCAGGTCAGGACTCTTTGTCATTGGAAGCTTAGCATTTTTGCTGGGAATGATTTTTCTAACACTCAATGCCGAGCCGGCACTTGAGATGTTGCTCGGCAAAGACCGCGTTCAGCGCTTCCGTTTACAATCCACCAACAACAAAGCAGGTGTGTTGGATATACCCGACACAATTGCGACACCTCAACGCGATGCAGCCATGCCAGTGCAAGAAGACATATTGCTTTGGCTCGAGGCGAAAAACGCCATTGTTGATGGAAAGAAAGATTTTGCTGCTGTAGTACCTGATCAGTCAGGAAATGGCAATCACGCTATCACAACAACAGACGATGAAGCACCAAAGTTGATACGCGGCGCCATGAACGGGCATGATGTTTTGCGATTCAATGGTAAGAAGAACCACTATCACTACGATTCTCTTTCTTATGGACACCCCACCTGTGTGGTAGCTGTGTACCAGAAAGTTGACTCCGGTGGAATGTCATACCAACGCATTGTTTCGAGCGGTGCTGAGGGTATGGATTATCAGTCTGGTGGCGTTTCCATGTTTCCCGACAGTGAAGCATTTGGTGTTGGTGCTGTCGGACCTACAGTCACAATTAAAAACGGCAAGAACCTCAATGACTACAGAAATTTCTTTATTGGGTTTCCGAATGTAGCGCGAACACGACAAATATTCGAAGGCGATTTAGCTGAATTGATTGTATTCAAACGCAGTTTGTCCAAGCCTGAACGCAACGCTATTGAGCAGTACTTGCAACAGAAGTATGGAATTCAGCCAACATCATGAGTTTGTTTGAAGCGATTATCCTCGGAATAATTCAAGGCCTGACAGAGTTTCTGCCAATTAGTTCAACGGCTCATGTCACCATTTTCGGCAAGTTGTTTGACGTTGTTTCGACAACTAATCCCGAAGAGTGGACTGCATTTCTGGCCATTATTCAAATGGGGACTCTCGCTTCTGTTCTTGTATACTTCCGCAGTGATATCTGGAACATTACCCGTGAATTTCTGTCGCAAAACGCTACCTCTCAACGACGCCCATATCGCGAACAAACTCTCAATGCCAAACTCGGCTGGTATGTCATCGTAGGTTCAATTCCTATCGGGGTTATAGGTCTCGCTCTCAAAGACTTTATCGAGGGGAGTTTTACAAAAGACTTATATGTCATTGCGTCGAGCCTCATCGGCTTAGCTATCGTTCTTTTTATTGCTGAAAAGGTTGCGACGTTCAAGCGCGGTATGGAAGACTTGACCATGAAAGACGCATTGGTTGTTGGCTCGGCGCAAGTTTTGGCCCTCATTCCGGGCTCTTCGAGAAGTGGAACAACCATTACAGCAGGGCTGTTCTTGGGTATTGAACGCGATGTTGCCGCGCGTTTTTCGTTTCTGCTCAGCATCCCAGCTGTGTTGGCTAGTGGCGTTTTGGAATTCTACAGCAACTTCGAGTATGTTGGTTCTGGCGATGGTCTGGCAGTTGTCTCTATTGCGACACTGTTTGCATTTATCAGCGGATATGCAGCCATTGCCTTTTTACTCAATTATCTCAAGAAACATTCAACAACACTTTTTATCAACTACCGCATTGTAGCCGGTGTTGCTCTCTTTGTGTTGTTGATGGGCGGATTCATTCAGTAACATGAAGCGCACACTCCAATATCTGCACATGTGGACATTGAGATCTTGCTCAGTTTTGTGTTGTGTAGTATTGGTTGTTTCTTGTGCAGTAGATGAACACAGGACTGTGGTGTTGGAGGAGGATTCTCCTTTGGTCGATTCAGCAACAGTCTCTGTAAAAGCCGACACAACGGCAGAACCTTCGCTTACACCCGCGGCGAGTATTGTGACTCATATCGCGAAAATGAAAACGTCTTTCGGCACGATGGAATTCGAGTTGTACGGCGAAGACGCTCCACTTGCCGTTGAGAACTTTGTTCTTCTTTCGCGCCGAGGTTACTACAATCGAACTCAGTTTCATCGGGTTGCTCGTGAGTTTATGATTCAAGGTGGCGACCGCAATACTCGGTTCAATTCACGTCGAGACGAGTGGGGTAAAGGTGGAGAAAGTGGCTTCAATAATGGAGAACCATTTGCTGATGAGATTGGCGAAACACCGGCGATGCAACGCGGTTATTTGCGCGGCACACTTGCAATGGCGAACAAGCGCCGACCTGAGACAAATACAAGTCAATTTTTTGTGTGTCTCCGGACATTACCAGAATTGAATAAGAATAAGATTTATACGATTTTTGGACAATTGAAGGCTGGATTTGATGTACTAGATAGCATCGGTTCAGTAGAAATTACTCCGGTTCGATCTGAAGTCGACGGACTTCCTGTAGAACCGGTCCGCATTCGGTCAATATCAATTACAACAGTACAATAGGTTAGCAAATGAAAAAATTTGTGCTCTTAGCGTTTATCGCAGTCGTGTCCATGGGATCTGTTTTGGTCGCATGTTCTACGTCGAATTCAAATGATTCAAGTACATCTACAAATGAAGAGGTTGACAAGGTGGACAGACCACAATACGTAATTACGGCTACTCAAGGTGGCGAAGAGCTAGGCGAAATTGTTATTGAATTGTATCCTGATGTTGCACCTAAGCACGTCGCCAATTTTGATTCTCTTGTCAGTGTTGGGTTCTACCAAGATTTGGCGTTTCACCGCGTTATTCCAGGCTTCATGATTCAAGGTGGCGATCCAAATTCTAAGGATAAACCAAAAGAAATGTGGGGAACTGGAGCACCTGGTCAAACAAGAGTTCCTGCAGAATTCTCTGATCTTCCACACGAACGCGGTACCATAAGTGCTGCTCGTACAAATGATCCTAACAGTGCTACGTCACAGTTCTTCCTGTGTGTTGCGGATGCAAGTTTCTTGGATGGAAAGTACTCTGTGTATGGCGGAACTGTATCTGGTATGGAAGTTGCCGACAAGATTGTGAATACTCCGCGCGATTCTCGCGACAATCCTCTCGAAACTGTTCGCTTCACAATTACGAAGAAAGAAGACTAATGCCTTCGCTCGTTGATCGCGAACAACAAGCGTTGTTTCAAACGTATAATCGCCTTCCGCTCGTTCCCGAACGAGCGGAAGGTAGTTGTATTTATGGTGCGAACAACAAACGCTATCTCGATTGTGTGAGCGGCCTTGGTGCTATGGCCTTAGGGCATTCACATCCCAAAGTATTGTCTGCCGTGCAACAGCAGACGCATCGCTACATGCATCTGTCCAATCTGTTTGTGCAAGAACCTCAAATTGCCCTTGCTGAATCCCTCATCGCCGTTTCGGGTTTGGAGCGCGTTTTCTTCTGTAACTCAGGCACAGAGGCCATTGAAGGTGCTGTCAAACTTGTTAGGCGATTCAAGAGAAACAGCCCGGGGCACATCGTCGCGTTTGAAGGTGGGTTTCATGGGCGCACCCTTGCTGCTCTTTCTATGATGAACAAGCCGCTCTATAAAGACAACATGGGCCCGTTTGGGGAAGGTTTTGTTGTTGTAGACGAGAATGACACTGATACCGTAAAAAATGCTCTCGAGGGTGCTTCGGCGGTGTTTTTTGAGCCAGTTAAAGGCGAAGGTGGAATTCGACTCTTGAATAGTGCGGTTGTTCCTCTCATCCAACAAGCCCAGTCTCGCGGAACTCTCGTGGTTTGTGATGAGATTCAAAGTGGACTCGGACGAACTGGAGCGTTTTTTGCATTCGAACATCTCGACATTATGCCAGACATCGTCACTATTGCAAAGGCCATAGGTGGTGGACTTCCTTTAGGGGCTATTTTGGCGCGCGAAGTGGTTGCTCAAGCTTTTGAGAAAGGGCATCATGGGACAACATTTGGAGGCAATGCAGTTGCGTGTGCGGCCGGACAGGTCGTTATTCAGGAGTTGCAATCTGGCTTGTTGGAAGCCGTTCGAGAAAAGTCTACTTATTTCCTTGCAGAGCTGCAGAAATCACTTCAGGATGTGCAAGTTGTTGAGAGTATTCGGATATACGGTCTGATGATAGGAATTCAACTAAACGAATCGGCCGGGCAATATGTTGAACGCTTGCTCCACGAACACAATATCATCGCAAATGCTACTTCTGGCACTGTTATTCGCTTGCTTCCCCCACTGATTATCACACCGGCAGAACTACAAGAAGTTGCAACTGCTTTGCACGCAGTGTTGAGCAATACTTAACTTTCTTTTGCTTGCCTATTTATTCACGCGCAATCCACGCGTACCTATCAATTCTGCGTCGATATTCCCAATGAGAACCTTCGTACGTACGCGCACAGGTATCTTTCTTTCATCGCGGGTTAGCCAAACCAAAATATTACTCTCACTCTTGAAGAGTCCCCCCGCCTTCACGATCGGTTCTACGATCACACAGTCAAACGTCCCGGCTTCCACTTCAATTTGCTGATGTCCTCGAATTGCAACAGCTAGCGAATACGTAGAATCTTTGTAGAAATTGCGAAGCTGAACAGTGTCACCCTTGTACATTTTCTCTACTGACAACGAGCGAACATAGTACATGGCAGAGACGATGTCATGCGTAAAAGGCTGAAGAGAATATGAAGTATCTTTCACGAAAGCCTTTTCTTTGCGATGATCTAAGTCCGCTACAAAGTCACGCTTGTACCTCCCTTCGCGTATGTGCTGCTCAAAACGCCATGGAAAAATTCCATGCACATCCACCAAACTGCGGTACGTATCACGCACTTTGTACAAGAAATCGAGTGACTCAAGAGATTTTACCACAAACCGTACATCATAACATTTGGCTCCATTGTACATCACCGGTTCTGGACCAATTGCAAACGTGGCATATCCAGCAGTCATGAACTTGTAGCCAACCTTGTAGCGAAGTGTCTCGCCAAAACCAAAGGCTGAGTTTTCTTGGTAACGCAGGGGAGATTGGGAAGCTGTGTCGCTTGAATGAGCGACTACAAAACCAGAAGCCGCAACGAGGATTGCGATGACAACAACAGTGGTATGTAAACGTATATTTTTCACAGTTTCGAATTAGTCACTCTGTACAAACAATACTTACTCTACAAGTAATGTGGAAGTTGCAACCTCACCAGTGGCAAAGAGAATCTTTAGTGAATACAAACCTTTTACAGTCGGTGCGGTTAACTGACTAGAATTGTCATACACAGCGACAGTACGACCCTGAACATCATAGACTGAAATCTTCTCAATAGAACGAGAATTGTCTATTCGAATATCCTGTGACGAAGTCGACGGATTGGGATATACGTGCAAAACATCAATCTCCGTGTCATCAACCGATACGCGATTCGGATTGAAATACCACGTCAAAGTCATGTCCCTGACAAATTCATTATCAATCTCGAGTTCACCTTCGAGATCAACACGTCCTACATAGATTCCAAAAGGGTCAGACACAACGATAGAATCAACAAAAATATTCTCTTCAAGGCCACGCCAAGACAATGTGATGGTTTGGCCAAACTCACGTTGAATACGAATCTCTTGTACTACACTGTCAACACCAGCAGCAGGCCATGGTCGCATATCAACCTGACACATTTTCTTGAGATCTGTTATCTCATCTACACATTCGAGATTGAAAACGGGGAACAGTCCTGCTGGCGGCAGAAGTGGTACTTCAACCTCATCAAAAGACTCATCCAAACAAAGAGTAGCAGTCGTAGAAAAGCCACCTTGAATGCTGTCTACATCTTCAGTTCCTGTTTCTGAGAAAACAATCGTAGTGGACAAATCTGGATACTGTGCAGATGCCGGGGCAGAAACAAGAACAACAAGGATTGCAATAATGAATTTCATAGGTACTCAGTATACACAAGTATATAGGTAAAAAAAAGGCGGTGATTCAGTAGAACCACCGCCTAAATATCTCATAGAGTTGTGAATTACTTCACAACAACCATGTTAGTTGTCATTGTCTGCTGACCAGCCACGATACGTGCTACGTATGTACCTGCGGCAAGAGACTTAGCGTCGAAGCTTACACTGTGCTGACCAGCTGCGAAGTTATCAGAAACGATTGTTGCAACTTCCTCACCGAGGCTGTTAAACAATGTTACTGTTACGTCGCTCTCTTCAGCTACTGTAAAGCTAACTACAGTTTCATTTACTACTGGGTTTGGCATGTTAGAAATGCTCAATCCAGTTTCTACTGCTGCACGTTTTTCAAGACGAATTGCTTTCACATTGCTGTTCTCAACAACAACTGGGTTTGCTGCAGTAACAGTACCGAGCATTTCACCAGAAATTGCGTTAACAACATTGTACACACCTTGAGAAACATTAACGCTTACAGGGTATGTTGCACCGTTGATCATAACAACATTGTTCTCGCCTGTTGCAACTGAAGTGTTGCTAGAGAAACGAACGTCGAAAAGATCTGTGAACGGAACTGGTGGCAATTCGAACATGTCAGTAGAAGCAAACAAACCTGCATCTACATTGTGTACCTGACCTTGACGGCCATTTGCATCAACTACAGTGATTGCATTACCAAATCCGAGCATCATGTTCTGGCGCTCAACTTGTGACAATCCAGTAGACTTAGCATTGGCAGCTACCAAGTGGAAGTAACCAACTGACGTTTCACCTGGAGTTTCTGCGTTCTGAACTTTAATCCAATAGCCAAAACCTGGCTCCATACTTGCTACGGCTTCGTAACCACGGTCTGTTACATAGCGATAAACATTAGATGCCATTTCAGGTAAACGATTCGCGTCAACATATGCGTCAAAGCTGATATTTTCAATTGGAGCAGAGTGCGATACTGCACCAACTGTGTTCCAACCTTCATTTACAAGAACCTTATAAGGTGTACCTTCACCAATTTCATCTACTACGATACCACCGATGAATTCATCCAAGATTGGACCGTACTTCACAAAGTAACCACGACCAAATTTGAGGATACCTTCTGGTTCGTCTTGGTAGTCACCTGCGTTAAAGAACTTAGGTGCGTCTTGAGCATTCACATATACTTTGCGATAGTCTGCATCACCTGGGCGAACAGGAAGAGAAACCAAGTTCCAACCTTCATTCAATTCAGGAATACGTACAGTTGCAGGTGGAGTATACTCGATAATGAATTCATTAAAGCGAGCATCTTCAATTGTGTAAGTGAAGACATTGTTTGTTCCTGGTACTGGAGTAGCTCCGCGCATGTTAGTGCTGAAGTCTTGTCCATTATTCACATCACGCAAGAACAATTGTGCGCCTTCTGGGAAGTCATCAGTTGTCCATGACAAGATAACTGGATAGTTCTCAGGACCACCTGCGTCGAAACGGCAGTAGTAAATGTGTGTGCGATCTTCGTGAGCATCGCGGATGTCACGTGAGAATGAACGACCTGTAATGTCACCCATACCATTCTCAACGATTACTTGACCTTCGTCGTCCAAAGGATACCAGCGAGCTCCGAATGAACCTGCTGCCAATGGGAACTCATATGCTCTTTCGCCAAACAATTCATCAACGTCGTTTGTGGCACGAGTACCAACACCGAACAACATTGAAGTCTTTTGTGGCACTGATGCAGAGTTTTCTACATTCAAACGAATACCACGTCCAACTTCATCCTGCTCAGCTACATCTGGATGTGTGTTTGGTTCCATCGCGTTGCGATAGATCACAAATGTAACGCGGATACGAACAGGAGAAATAGCCAAAGATGGGCTAGACAATGTAATGTATCCAGTGTAAACACCTGCGGGAAGACCCATAAGGTGCGCTTCTTGCGCATCACAAATGATTTCCATAACAGTTGTTGGATCTGCTTCTGTTGGATTACCGATTGGGTTGCGACGACCCATGATGCCATTGTCAATGAAGTCCAAGAAACCTTCACGAACACCGTTTGCACTGTTGCTTGGACGCAATGCCTTTGCACCTACAGTGCGGAACTTCAACCATGGCTGGTCAGAAGTAATGCGGATGTCAGTGATACGAGTTTCTTCAACAATATCGAGTACATCGATTCTACGGCGAACAACATTTTCTGCAGGTGGAACTTCGTTTGGACGAAGATCTCTATTTGCGGAGTCGATCACCATTGCATCTTTGATAACCCATTCAGACTGACCAGAACCTTCGATTGGTTCAATAACAGTTGCTGGTGCAAATCCGAGTTCCGGTACTTCGTGAATGCGAACATAAGCCATACCAAAGCGAGTTGGCTCGGTGATACCTTCTGGGTCGATAGACGTGTTGTCATATCCGAACAAACCAGCAAATTGAGTTGGCTGTCCTTGTCCCGGCCATTGTGCTTCAGTTGGAGTACGGTCGTTCCAACGAAGAGTGTCATTTGTAATGATCAATGGAGTGTTATCACCCAAAGATCCTGGTGTAGCTTTAACGATGAAACGCACATACAGCAATTCCACATATTCACGCTGATTACAACGTGCATTCGGGAATGGAGCTGGAGATGGGTTCAACGAATCTACAGTCGTACCTGAGATACGAATGCGACGACCATTAGGGTCACCAACTTGTGAGCCGCTAATGCTTGTCTTGTACGTGTTGTCTTCTACATCGTTCCAAGCGATCTTGAAACCTTTTGCCAAAGCATAAGTGTCTTCGGCACGCGGACCCTGGAATTGCACACCAACTGCTTGAAGTGCACGAGAGTCGTACTGAATCTTGAAGTCAAAGCTCTTGATCGGTTCAACGATTTCGTTGATTTCCGGATCAGAGATCCAACAGTTGTGGATCAGAACGGGAACGAGAACTTCACGCTGTGCACCAGATGGTGAGCGCGGAATCCAAATCCTACCGTCCGGATAGAACGTATTATTTCCAAGCACCGTTGGTTGATCTGCAACGAGCTTGAGACGCGGCAACTCAACATGAGTTTGCGCTTCCGCACTCTGGTATGACATGCAAATCATTCCAACGAGCAGAGCAACAACGCCTAGCATGTTCTTTCCAAGAAGTGAAAAGCCTTTGCGCATACTATTACTCCAGTTAATAGATTTGAGAATTTTAATAGTTAGTTATCTGATAATGTTCATTGCTTTGTAGTGACCACTTTTGAAGTACTCAACAATGATGAAATGCCTTATTGAAGTTGGCAATTCTAACTGTTGATATCGTGCAGCGTCCATTTCTACTTCTGCTACAAGTCTTCCAAGTGTGTCAAAGATTCTAACGAGTTCACTGTTGTCGTTAGAACGATGTATTCCAAGAGTATTTCCGTCCATCACGAGTTTTATATCGTGTTGTTGAAGCTTTTCGTTGACCCCAACAATTGTCTCAACACTCTTTAGTGGAACATAATACTGAGCAGAACTTGCAAACACACATGAACATGAATTTGTTGATACGACAGTAAGTGTTATACCATCTCTTGAATCAACGTCTGCTGTTCTCTTGAGTGTGATATCCAATTCTTGCTTCAGTAATGTACCATCGACTACTGAGCAATAAACATCCCAAACATTATTTGTCCCTTCTTTCGGTTCGACTTCAACATTTACTGTTGTGGACACAACATCCTCAATTGTAAATACTGAAACATCATTGTCTAGTGTCAATCGCAAGTGTGCTGCTGTAACCTGAGCATCTTCACTGTTTACATTGACGTGTATCGGCAGAGTGTGCTGTGTCTGAGTCGTATCGAACACGAGAGTGTCTAATACACTGCTATTAAGCACTAGGTGCCTATCGACTTTGTCTTCTGGCTGTACAACTACAGTTGCTGAACTACCAGAGCTGGCCAAACCTTCAGTCCACTGTCCATTTTTCTTCAGTGTGACATAGGCGCGTTTCACAAACACAGAACTCTCTGAGAGACAATCAAACACTTCACCACCAAGTGCAACAAGTGGCTTTTGCGTGCCACGAATGAATCGTGTGATGTTACCCGCAGCTATTCTTGCTTCACCTGGCATGAGGCTAAAGACAACCTCATCCATGCTCTCTGATACTGTGTTGATCTTATAGCCATTGTTAATACTCATAATAGTTGAATCATAACCTACAACTAAGTCAAAACCAACTACAGAATCTTGTAGGCTCAGTTCCGGAGCTTCTACGACCAATGTTATTTGGCGTGAACCGCATCCGTCGAGAGTATCAACAACAGGTACTACCTGAACAACGATGTTTTCTTGCCCGGTCGCGTACCGGTAGCTGAACGCTACCGGTATCACGACGAAAAGGACAAATATTTTCAAAGATCGCATCACGATAGTGACGATTCTCTTTCTTACTTCACGAGTGTTACTTTACCACTAACAACATTGCCATTTCCACTTACGCGGAAGATGTATGTGCCAGCAGCAACATCAGCGCCTTGGGCATCAGTACCGTTCCAATTGAAAGAAACGTTACCAGCTTTCAAGTCACCATTGTGAAGAGTTTCAACAACTGCACCATTCATATCAAAGATGTTCACTGTGTAGAAACCATCTTGTGCTACAGCAAACTCAACGCTTGTTGAATTTGTGAATGGGTTAGGATATGCAGCAACTGCTTCTGTTGTTTCAACATCTGCAACCATGATTGAAGCATCATTGGACTTAGAATCGTTGAAACGAATGTCATTGAATTTAACTTCAGTAGCATCCGTAGCAACAACAACATAAGCAATTGGTTCTTCAGCTGTAAACACACCTGAGCCTGCAATTGCAACACGATTGTCACTAGAAACAGCAACTACTTTGTTGTCATTTGCTTCAACTGCTTCAACATCAATGATTTCCGCGTTAACAGTGAAGTCAGCTGCAAGTGCACCACTAACTGTACCATTAGCAAACACAGGAATACGGTAAGAGTTACCACCCAATGCCTGAGCTTGTGCGAAAGCTACTTCAGATGCGCTTGTTTCAACACCAGCTTTGCCCATGATGATATCATCGAGAAGCCATGGCAATACAGGAACCTGTCCACCAATGTAGTTCAAGATAAGAGCAGCATCGAAAGGCGTTGCTTCGAAATACAAAGCGTTGAAAGAGTTGTCAGATGGAATGTCGTCAAACTCATTGCTTGATTTCGTAGGAACATCGCGTCTCCACGTAACAACAACTGGATTGTTTTCACTATCCATAACGATACTGTCAGCAGTATTGTCTTGTGTACGTGTTGAGTAGAAATAACGACCATTGTGGTTCACGTCACCGTGATATGCATCACGAAGGATAAGTGAATCCAAAGGTTGATTTGTTGCTGTAGCACGAAGGATTGCCAACACATCAGAAATTGTCACAAAAATATTCTGCGGTTCAATCTCGTGAATGCCACCTGGAACGTGCGTCATGTTAGCATCACCATCACCCCAACCTGCAACGCCTGGGCGTGGAGTTGAGAAATAAACGATAGTGTTGTTATTGGCACGAGATGGTGACCAAGTTGATGTTCTTTCTGCACTGTTACGTACGTTTTCTTTACCGTCGATCTGAGGATCATACGCCATTGATGTCACATCATCGATGAACAATCCGTTCATTGATGTAGTAGTTCCACCAAGTGCTGCATTTGACTCAATACCAACTGTTGATCCAGATGTTTTGATTACACCAGGTGCATTCGGATCGCCAACTACACTGTAGTGGAATTCGATCTGCCCTTGCTTTCCTTGTGGTGCTTCACCTACTTCTGAAGATTCATAGATTTTAACCATGAATGTACCAACGCTTGTTCTGTGTGAACGCACATCGTCTGCAAAAGGGTTGTCTGGATCATTCGAATCGAACATGTGGTTAATGTTCAATTTGTGCCATTCAACGATGAATACATTTACATCATTCTCAACTTCTGTGCGAACACGAATCTGAGATGGGATGTATGGTAGATTCTTATCGTCACGATCACTGTCGATTCTCAAGTAGTGATCACCCCAAAAAGGCGCAATCACTGCATTAGGTGCCGACGGGGCGAACAAACGCTCTGGAGCGTTAGCACCCAACAAAGGCGGTTCCGCACCAAACATCAAAAAACCATTGACGTTTACTTGGATATTGTCGTAGCGTTGACCGTCAAATTCGAAACCGTTGGCAAAACCCAACGACAATCCGAATTCTCCGTTTGCGAAGTAGTAACCGTCGTTGCGGTCCAACCTACGAGTCGCAGAATTGACAAAGCTTGAGTGTGCAAGTGCATCACTTGAACTCAATCCTTGATAGGGAGTATTGTCAATTGTGCTGCGGAAAAATGTGTAGATCTGTGCATTGGATTCTTGCACACCGGCAAACATGCCAGCAACCAAGGCTCCAATCAGTAACACACGCAGTTTCATAAGTACTCCTGAAAATGCTCTATTGATTAAATATTGAATATTCTAACTGTCAATTGAACGCGTTCCAGATGAGTATAGAAATTGGGGCCTAGAACCTAGGCCCCACTTTCATTACTTCATCAAGATCATGCTGCGAGTGATACTCTCACCATCAACTGTAACGCGGTAGAAGTAAACACCACTTGGTGCTACAGTACCTGTTGCAGTGCGTCCGTCCCATGTCACTGTGTGCGTACCAACTTGTGCAGGTCCGTTTGCAAGGGTTGCAACCATATTACCTGCTTCGTTGTAAACAACGATTGATACATCAGTTGTGCGATCTACATCATAAGCGATTGTTGTAGAAGCATTGAATGGGTTTGGAGTGTTCTGG
>JAUHYX010000300.1 GCA_030426285.1 bacterium | reverse complement strand
AAATTCTGCGCAGAGGTTCTCCCGTGCGGCTCGCCGTGCGCGAAGGTGGAGCAGTTCGCTTTACGCCTGTTATTCTCACAGCAGTATCAACGCTACTCGGATTGGTACCTTTGGCAATTGGCTTGAACGTTGATTTTGCGCTGTTCTTAGAAACCTGGAATCCGGGCTTCTCATTCGGTAGTGACAACACGGCTTTCTGGTCTCCGCTTGCCTCGGCTATTATTTTTGGATTAGGATTTTCAACCGTCATGACGCTTGTGGTTGTGCCGTGTATGTATATCCTTCAGTACGGATTTAAGGCACGGTTTAGGTACGCGCGTTCGAGAGACAAGAACATCCTTTGGGCTCTTATGTTTGGATTGATTGGCTCAACAAAAGTCAATTTGAAACGAAGGGGAATGTTCTAATACAATCTTTCATGAAATCAAGGGCGTCCAAAAGGACGCCCTTTTTCGTGTTTGGGTGCCGAATTTTTGTATATTTCGAATGATTTTCGAGATTAAAGATTCCAAATCCCAAAAAATAGCACCAGATTAAACGCACATGCAGGTAATTCTACCCGTCGCCGGTGTCGGAACCAGACTACGCCCTCTCACACATACTCTTCCTAAAGTACTTCTGCCAGTTGCAGATAAACCCATTATCGGACACATCGTTCAGAACCTCCTCGACAGCGGGGTGGATGACTTGGTATTTGTCGTTGGGTACAAGGGAGATTTGATTGAACAATACATCACTGAAAATTTTCAGGGAACATTCACGTTTGTAACTCAGGCAGAACGCCGTGGGCTCGGTCATTCTATTTGGGTGACAAAGGAATTCATTACGTCGGACGAGCTATTCATTGTGTTGGGAGACACTATTTTCGATGTTGATCTATCTGAGTTCGTTGGCACAGGCAAGAATATTCTCGGCGCAAAACGCGTTGAAGATCCGCGCCGCTTCGGTGTCGCAGAAACAAACGAAAATGGAGTAGTGACGGCTCTGGTTGAAAAACCAGAACAGCCAAAGTCTGACATGGCTCTCGTGGGTCTCTACAGTATTCAACAAGCGTCTGAATTGTTCGCAGCTCTCGACCACATTGTAGACAATGATATCACTACTCGTGGTGAGTATCAGCTGACTGACGCGTTGCAGTATATGATAGAACACGGCACAGAATTTCAGTTGCAGGAAATTGACGGATGGTACGATTGCGGCAAGTCAGACACGCTGCTGGAAACGAACCGCCACCTGCTCAACAACGGTTGCGCTCGTCGCTCCGAAGGATCCGTTGTTCGCGACTCACATATTATTGAACCATGCTATATACACGCAACTGCTCAGATTGAGCGCAGCGTAATTGGTCCGCATGTGAGTGTGGGACCAGGTGTGAAAATTTCAGACTCAAATATTGACGATGCAATAATTGCTGGCGACACAGAAATAGAATCTGTGCGCGCCACTTCAACCCTTATAGGTAAAAACTGCTCGGTGAAAGGAGCAGTTCTGAGTACAATCTTGGGCGATGACAGCTCGCTGTACTCCTAATCAAGACGAACACTTTACATCATAAACCGTTGCAGGAACTTATGAGTTATTTCTTTACATCCGAATCTGTTTCGGAAGGGCACCCAGACAAGATTTGCGATCAGGTGTCAGACGCGGTTCTCGATGCCGTTTTGGCAAAAGATCCCGATGCCCGTGTGGCCTGCGAATGTTATGCAGCCACCGGTCTCTTGATTGTAGGCGGTGAAATCACCACCAACACATATATCGATATTCAAGACATCGCACGCGGTGTGATCAAAGATATTGGCTACACCGATGCCGATTATTGCTTTGACTTTAAGTCGTGCTCTGTGGTAAATGTTCTCAACAGTCAGAGTTCGGATATCGCCTCAGGAGTTGACACAGGTGGTGCCGGTGACCAAGGCATGATGTTTGGTTATGCTTGTAAAGAAACGCCGGAACTGATGCCTGCGGCTTTGATGTGGTCTCATGGCATAGTGAAAAAGCTTGCAGATATTCGCAAAAAGAAGAATTCGCCAATGCCGTACTTACGTCCCGACGCCAAGAGCCAGGTGACGATTGAATATGAAGACAACGGCAAAATGAAACGTGTAGATACAGTAGTTGTGTCAACCCAACACGATCCAAAAACACGTCAAGACAAGATTCGTAAAGAAGTCATCGAACATGCCATCAAAAAAGTGATCCCGGCTCGCATGCTCGACCAGGACACGAAAATCCATATCAATCCAACCGGACGATTTGTGATTGGCGGTCCACATGGAGACACAGGTCTTACTGGGCGCAAGATCATTGTTGATACATATGGTGGTAAAGCTCCACACGGTGGCGGTGCATTTTCTGGCAAAGACGCAACGAAGGTAGATCGTTCCGCGGCTTATGCTTCACGTCACCTAGCCAAAAACATCGTCGCAGCTGGCCTGGCTTCTGAATGTACAATTCAACTTTCGTATGCCATCGGTGTAGCTGAGCCTGTTTCTGTGTACGTGAATACTCACGGAACTGGCAAAGTTAAAGACCATGAAATTTCAGAATTCATTACCAAAACCATCAATCTAACGCCAGCAGGTATTATTGAACGCTTGGATTTGAAACGTCCGATATACCAACAAACTGCGGCGTACGGACATTTTGGCAATAAGAAGTTTCCATGGGAACAGACAGACTTAGTAGCAACGTTTAAGCAGAATTTCAAAGAAGCTCTTAAAAAATAAGGTAGAGAGGCATCATGGCTAAGAAAGCAACAAAAACCACCGCCAAGAAGCGCGGTCCAGGTAGGCCGAGAAAGGCGACTACAGCAACGAAGACAACCACTGCGAAGAAGTCCACTGCAGCGAAAAAGACAACGGCAGCGAAAAAGACAACGGCAGCTGCGGCCAAACCGGCAACAAAAACGGCAGCAAAAGCTCCGGCAAAGAAGCGTGGACCGGGCAGACCGAAGAAATCTGCTGCGGCTTCTAGCCGCATACCAGCGAAAAAAGCACGCGGACGTTTCTCGCAGAAAAAAGGCGCGTACTGTGTTCGCAATATTAAAATGGCCGA
>JAUHYX010000058.1 GCA_030426285.1 bacterium | reverse complement strand
TTTCCGAAGTGGCACTTTGGTTGGCCTGTGGTCTGGCAAATTTGATTAGTGTTCTCGCAGCGAAGGAACTCGACAAGGGAATGCTCGTAAAGAAAATTCCTGTTGCAGTGCTTCTTGCTGTAATCACTATTCAGCCAGTTGGTGCAACGATGCGACTTCCTGTTGCATATGTACATGACATTACTGAACAGAGTAGGCGAGTAGCAGTAGCAGTTGTTGCTCCCGATGAAATTCATGCTGTACAGTCAGAGCAAATCTGTGTTGTTGATGAATCGCAAGCATACCTTATTGACATACATTCAGGAGACACGGTATCTCGTGAGGAAGTGCTGGCGCAACATTGGTTTGCATCATCGCGTTCTGGGTGGAAGCTTAATGCAAGCGCAAACGGCCAAGCCTCGTTGGCTGGATACCACAGCAAGGCACCAGAAGAAGTGCAGCATGACTCGTTGTTGATAAATGAGTTTCGCAAGATAGTTGCCGATTCAACCTGGTTGGAACCCATTAATTGTCTTCCGCTCGCGCATGTTGTTGATATATACAGTCGAATGCTCTTGTCAAACATGGAGGTAGATTCAGACACAGCCTTTGCTGAGTTGGCATCTGTATTCCCACCTTCCTTTATACTGCGTTCTTCTCATTGTGCGGGACCGTCGGGTGTCCGCAGAATAGCTGAATTGTTTTATCTTGCACAACGAACAAAGGAACTGGATGCATTGCTAGCAGCAGCGCAACAGGCTGAGAGTGCGTACATTTCTCAAGAAACGCTGTATCATCTGTTGTTGATTCGCTCACGATCAGAAGCTCTCACAGTTGCTCAGAGCAATGTGTTTCGCAATACTTATTCACACTCATGGGCTATTGCAATTCATGAAAATGAGCTGAGTCTTTCTGTGGAACACGACGAAATGCACCAAGCTCTACGTTATGCTCATTTACTCCAGTATCTCTATTTGATGCAAACACAAGACAAAGAAATCGACGCAAACATATCTGTTCCAGACTGGTCGGTAATGTACAAACAGCTCTATGCATCTGTTCACAACAAGCGTCGATTCTAATGTCCAAAGTACACCTCTCTATAGTCATACCCGCCTGGAATGAGGCTCAACGCATAGGTTCGACACTTGAGCGAATACTTGGGTGGACGTCATCATGTGAATACGATGTGGAAATCATCGTTGTAGATGACGGCAGTACCGACACTACATCCGAGGTTGCATTGGGATATGCAGGAGTTCGCGTTGAGACTCTGGCCGAAAATCGAGGTAAAGGTGCAGCTGTTCGCCGTGGTATGAAAATTGCACAGGGAGATGTCGTTCTTTTCTCAGACGCTGATTTGTCGACTCCAATTGAAGAATGCGACAACATTGTTCCGCCGATTGTACAAGGCCAAGCGGATGTTTCCATAGGCAGTAGAGCTCTCGATCGCAGCAAAGTGCAAGTACACCAACCGTGGTACAGAGAGCTCATGGGGCGCTGTTTTAATCTCATTGTTCAGGTTGTTGTGTTTCGTGGAATTACCGATACGCAATGTGGTTTTAAGGCCTTTTCGCGCAAAGCCGTAGATGCGATTGTTGACAAAGCAACTATTGATGGATTCTCTTTTGATGTAGAACTTCTGTTTCTCGCCAAACGTGCTGGAATGCGAATTGTGCAAACCCCAGTTGTGTGGATTAACGACGATCGCTCAACAGTGAATCCAATTACGGATAGTCTACACATGATTTATGAGCTCGTCAAGATTCGCTTCACGACTAAACACTAGTGTAGGTGAAGAGTATGTGTGCTATTCCCACAATAGACGATATCCTTTCCGCCCGCGAGCGCATTCAACCATGGGTTCATGTCACTCCTCTTGTGAGCAATACAAGTCTCAATCGACGCTATGGCTGCACTGTTCACTTCAAAATGGAAAACCTACAACGCGTAGGAGCTTTCAAAGCCAGGGGCGCACACAATGCTGTTTTTTCTCTTTCAGAAGAACAAATCAAACAGGGAGTATGCACGCATTCTTCAGGCAATCACGCTCAGGCCTTAGCACTAGCAGCCCGCAATCGGGGTGTTGCGGCATATATCGTCATGCCGCGAACGGCACCAAAAGTAAAAGTTGCTGCTGTTCAAGAATACGGTGCCAACATCACCTTTTGTGAACCAAATCTCGATGCTAGGGAAGAGGCTGTAGCACGTGTAGTTTCCAAATCGGGTGCCACTGTTGTGCATCCGTATGACAATGCCGATATCATTGCAGGTCAGGCATCTGTCGCCGCAGAAGTGTTTGAACAGGCCGATAACCCCGTTGATACATTGCTGTGTCCAGTAGGAGGTGGAGGTTTGTTAGGCGGAACATTGTTGGCTAGCAAGTATTTCTCACCCAGTACTACAGTGATTGCGGCAGAACCAAGTGGCGCGAATGACGCGTGGAAAGGCATGCAAACTGGCCGGCGCGTGGAGAGTCACAACCCAAATACCATCTGTGATGGACTTCTCACAACCGTGGGCGAACTAAATTTTGCCATTATGCAGCAGGAACAAGTGACAGTTGTTACCGTCTCAGACGCAGACGTGCTCGAAGAACTACAATCCTTTTGGCAACGCACAAAAAGCATAATTGAACCGAGTTCAGCAGTTGTTCTAGCGGCTATGAGGCATCCTGATGTAGCTCCACTGTTACAGGGTCGACATGTGTGTGCTATTATCTCAGGTGGCAATGCCGATATTGCGCTAGCTTCTCAACCCTAGCATCTACGAGCGCATTTGTTGCAATACCTTGTGCTCAATCTCTTCTGCTACACTCAAAGCTTGCATCCCTTCGTGTGCAGTCACGGCAATGGGGCTACCATTTTGAATGCTTTCCAGGAATGTTCTGTGTTCTTCGGCAATTGCATTGACCGGCTTTATGGGTGGCTTTTCAAAATAAATATGCTTCTGCGTTGTACCGGCATCAACCGCGCCGAGCATCATCGCTGGAACTCCACTATCAGGAGTTGTGTGCTCATCTGTCAGGAAAAAAACTTCCGCTTCAGGCTTGCCAAAATCGACACTGAAATAATGATCTTTCTGGAACAAACGCATCTTTCGCAAGTTTTTCGTTGACATTCTTGACGCCGTGAGATTCGCCACACAACCATTCTTGAAACCAATTCTAGCATTGGCAATATCAGGTGTTTCGGTCAAAACAGCCACTCCGTTTGCTTCAATCGACTCAACTTCACTATTGACAAGGTGCAGCACAATGTCGATGTCGTGAATCATCAGATCGTGAATCACAGACACATCAGTTGCGCGAGGTTTGAACTGAGCCAAACGGTGCGACTCCACAAACTTTGGATCAAGAGAAAATTCTCGCAATGCAGCCAATGCCGGGTTAAACCGTTCAACATGTCCAACCTGCACCAGAAGTTTCTTGTCTTGTGCCAATTCCAGCACATGATGTGCTTCGTCGCCTGTAGACGTAATAGGCTTCTCCACAAAACAGTGAACACCGTGCTGAAGACATGTCATCAATGTCTCGTAGTGAGCAGTTGTTGAGTTGGCGATAACTACTGCGTCCACCTGTTGCAATAATTCTTCGAGAGTAGGGAAGAAGTGCGTCTCAAATTCGCTTGCAACGGCCTCTGCGCGAGATGAGTCAATGTCGTATACACCAACCATGCTATCTGACTGAAGCTCACACAAGAGCTTTGTGTGTATTCTACCGAGGTGTCCAGTTCCAATAACGCCGATGTTCATGAGAGTGCAATCCTAAGTGTGTGTTGAGAACAGAGTCGCAATATACAGCTTACTTTGGGTAGTTGGGAGTAACTCTTCAATTTCTGTTCCCAGAACGCGGATGCGCTTTTGCATAGGTGTTTTTCAAGCGTTCAACAGAAACATGCGTGTATTGTTGAGTTGTAGAAAGAGACGAGTGGCCTAGCATTTCACTTACAGCTTGCAAATCTGCTCCCTCATCCAAAAGGTGTGTGGCAAAGGAGTGCCGAAGAACATGCGGACTAGCCTTGGCACCATTCTGTATGAGTTCCAGCACATTGTGCACGATGCGGCGCACAGAGCGATCTGAAATTGCATTTCCGCGATTATTGAGAAAGAGAGCACTGGTCACCTCTTTCGAGAGGAGCGGTCGGGCCTCATCGATATACAGCTGAAGTAGTCGCTTTGCCGATTCCCCCAGTGGAACCACTCGCGTCTTGTTGCCCTTGCCAGTAATTCGCAATGTCGAAGGCACGACCTTTACGAGTTGCAACGAGCACAGTTCACTCACGCGTAGTCCGGAGCTATATAGAAGCTCAATCATGGCCTTGTTGCGAATATCTTTTGGTTCTTTTTCTGGCAGAGAATCAATGAGGGAGTTGAGTGCTACAACTTCAGAAACCGAAGGTAAACTCTTTGAAGGTTTTGGAAACACCACGCGAGCTGCAATATTGACAGGTGTATATTCCTCGCGATAGAGGAAAGCGAAGAATGACTTCAGAACAGAAATGTGTTGGCGAATGCTTGAGGAAGACAAACCCCGTTCACTACATCCATGAACAAATGCACGAATGTCACTCGGCTGAACACCTGAAACTGTTGCGTTACCTTCCTGAGCTTCCGCAACGAACTCTGACAACGTGCGTTTGTAACTGCGCAGGGTATGTGTGGAAAAGTTTTTTTCCACGGCGCAATATTCAAGAAAACTGTGTACTACTTGCTCTAACTTCATGGTATTTGTCAAGATAGCGAGATCTCACTAAAAGTAAAGTCTGATGTATGGAACTACAAATACGGACTTTTTTTACACAATCCGTTTTTTTTGTTGACAAACACCATTCAACATGGTAGTTTTACCGATAACCGAAAGGTTTGTCAGGTACGCCTGGCTTCCCCCTGATTCACATGAAGCAGCATCTGTGTTTCAGGTAGTTGGTCTAACACAATTAACACATTGAATGGAGCATTGCCTACTTGTTGGCGATGTTCGAGGTTGAACCGATAGCAGTGTCGAGTGTTCCGCAACGTCGATCAAGGATGTTTCGAACCACAGCGGCCTTGCTAGCAGGCTTGATTGTTTTGGCGTTTCTCACCGTTGTTTCAACAGAGTGGCGCAGCAAGCAAGTGCTAGGTGAGGTGACAGTAGAGGGATTACACCTTCTCACTCGCGAAGAAGTTGTAGAGCTTATAGCTTTGGAACGCGACACAGCAAAGGTATTGTTGAAAGATGTTGAATTACGAAACATACGATCACGATTACTCGAGCATCCCGGTATTGCCGATGCAGGTGTCTCATTCGACCGAGAAGGTAGCGTGTTGGTGCGTGTCGCAGAGCGAAACCCCGTTGGTGTCGTTGTTTATCCCGGCAGAGCATTGCAATACGTGGACAGTACAGCGTCATGTTTCGAGTATCGACCGTCAACAGCTGTCGATGTTCCATTGGTGTTCGTCAATGACCTCGGTAACAGTAGTGAATTGAAAAACGCAGTAAGTGTTCTCAGTGCATTGCAGCAGCACAACATTGAACATGCTGTTTCGGAATTACATGCTGGTGAAAGTGGTTATGTGGTACAGCTGACAAATTCGAGAGCATTGGTAAAGCTCGGTAGCATTGAGGCAATTGACAAGCGGGTACACGCTTTGTCTGAGTTCTTACACAGTCAAGAATCAGGCTCGTTACAAGCGATGAGCCGGATTGATGTTCGCTGGGACAACATGGTGTTTGTTACACAGCGGTAATCAGCTTGGGAAGGGAACATTTGAGGAAGGAACAATGACGTTAAAAAACCGTCATAATGGCCGAGGGCAGGACGCCTCTGGCGAAACATCTCCCCAGGAGAACAACTTGGTTGTTGGTATCGATCTCGGTACCACCAAAGTGTGCGTGATCATTGCTGAACACGACCCAAACACTGATAGTCTGACAATTCTTGGCAAAACCCAGGCTGTGTCTGACGGTATCAATCGGGGCGTTGTGACCAACTTTGAGAAAACAGTCCGCGCCATTCGCGATGCTGTTGAGCAGGCGGAGCAACAGGCTGGTATTGCTATCGAAGGCGTTTCTGTGGGTATTGCCGGTGATCATATCCAGTCGTTCCAGACAACTGGCATTATCTCAATATCAAATCCAGACCGAGAAATTACCGAAGCTGACGTCATTCGCCTTTTGGAAGAGACGAGGAAAATTGCTATTCCTGCCGACAGAGAAATTATTCACGTAGTTCCACAAGACTTTATTATTGATGGTCAAGATGGTATCAATGATCCGGTTGGTATGAGTGGTATTCGCATGGAAGGTCACGTGCATGTAGTGACCGGAGGCGTTACAGCAGCTCAGAACATAAAGCGCTGCATTGAGCGTGCTGGACTCAAAGTTGACCATATCGTTTTGGAACCGTTGGCTAGTTCGTATGCCGTGCTCGACGAAGAAGAACGCGAAGTTGGTGTTGCCATCGTAGATATCGGTGGCGGAACAACAGATATTGCGGTTTTTGAAGGCGGTATCATACGCCATACTAGTGTTATTGGTGTTGCCGGTAGACAAGTAACAGATGATATAAGAAAGAGCTTGGGCATTATATATGCTCAGGCCGAGAAGATAAAATTGGAATATGGACACGCGTGGGAGGAAGGGATTCTGCGCGATGATTCATTGATGATACCAGGAGTTGGTGGACGCAAGCCGATCGAGATCACAAAGAGTCTTTTGTGTCAGATCATCCAACCGCGTATGGAAGAAATACTCGGTTTTGTTTTGCTTGAACTCCAGCGTTCTGGTTATGCCGACAGTTTGTCGGCAGGAGTTGTTCTTACAGGTGGCGGAGCCTTGTTACGAGGTGTCGAAGACTTGGCAGAACATGTATTTGGCATGCCAGTTAAAGTGGGTATACCGAGTGGAGTTGGTTTGGAAGGCCTCGCTCCCGAAGTCGGAAATCCACAGTTTGCAACTGGTGTTGGTCTGATACGCTACGCGCTTGAAAATGAGCCTTTGAGTTTGTTGGAAAGCACCCAGTCTGGAAATGTTGTTGCCGATGCAGGGCAGCAAACGTCCAGATCACTCAAAGATCGCGTGATGCAATTCTTTCAAGAATTGTAACACCGATGTTTGATACTAATTGACAGCAGCATATACCTGATTTAACACATCAACGGAAGAGGAAGGGACCGTGATCGAACTTGATACAAGTACCTCCGAAGGCGCACGGATACGCGTCATTGGAGTAGGCGGTGGTGGCGGCAACGCTATCAATAGCATGATTGAACGAGGCCTAGAAGGGGTCGATTTCATTGCAGCAAATACTGATATCCAAGCGCTCCAGAATAACTTGGCACCCCACAAGGTACAAGTTGGTTCTGAGAGCACACGTGGATTGGGTGCGGGAGCTAATCCAGAAGTTGGTGCACTTGCAGTTCAGGAAAGTGAGCAGGAAATTCGCGAGCGGCTCGAAGGATCCGATATGGTGTTCGTGACAGCAGGAATGGGAGGCGGTACTGGAACTGGAGGTGCTCCAGTTGTAGCTAGTATAGCACGTGATTTGGGGGCCCTTACGGTTGGAATCGTAACAAAACCATTTCAGTGGGAAGCTCGCAAGCGCATGAATGTTGCTGTTCACGGCATCGAAGAATTGCGCAAACAAGTTGATGCCCTCATCGTGATTCCAAATCAAAAACTCATGTCGATTATCGACAAACACACGACGTTCAGAGATGCGTTTCACAAGGTTGATGATGTGTTGCACAATGCCACGCGCGGTATTGCCGACATTATTTCTGGACATGGATTTATCAACGTTGACTTTGCCGATGTAAAAACTATCATGAGCAACACGGGCGATGCTCTGATGGGTACCGGTGTAGCAAAAGGTGAACACAGAGCCGTTGAGGCCGCCCAAAATGCGATTTCATCACCATTGCTTGACGGTGTGTCAATAAATGGTGCACGAGGAATCCTGATCAACGTCACTGGTGGTGAAAATCTGTCAATGTTCGAGATTGGTGAAGCAGTTTCTGTCATTGAAGACGCTGCTGGAGATGATGTTAACCTTATCTATGGTATCGTTCACGATGAGACAATGGATGAGGAATTGATGATTACAGTTGTTGCAACTGGTTTCGACCGCGAAGAAAGAGAAGCGCGACCAGTACAACGACCTACAATGGCCGCTGCAGGCAACGCACATGTGCAACAACGCGCGGGCGTACCACATCAGCAACAGCCGATGCGTCGTGAAGAAATTCAACAGGAACCGACTCCTGCGGAAGCGCCACGAAGAGAGATGCCATCCAAAGTTCCGTCTGGTACGGAAGAATTGCAAAAGGTTGATGAACCAACCATTTTCCGACGCGGTGGTGCTATTCTCATTAATAAGGCACTGCATCAGAGTCGACAGAACGCTACGGAAGAGCAGGACAACTCACAGTCTAAAACTGCTCGTACAGTTTCGTTACACGAAGAGGCAAATGTGTCTCGAACAGTGAGCGAGCAACCGGCTTTCTTGCGCAAAATTATGGATTGATCAGCTTCAGTGAATAGCCTTTTACACTGAGGTTTCTATCAAGAATGAAAAAGGACGTTTCTACTATTCAGAAACGTCCTTTTTTTGTGTATCGCTGCTTTCAGTATCCGGTTCTTGAGTATTCATAACATCTGGATCAGGCATGTCGTCAGCCTCAGATTCTGGCACAGAACCATCAAACTCCATCGTCCGAAATTGCTCTTCATCAAATTCTTCCATTGCATCTGCTTTGTGAGCCTTCAGTGTAGATGAGGACTCCTCATTAGGGTCTTCTACGAACTCAATTTTGGTGATTTTGCCACATGAGCAATGCAATTCAATTGATTCGATATTGTCTTCTTCATCGCGCCGTACAATAACTTGTTCCGCATGTTCTTGCTTGTCGGTGATTCCAGCAGTCTTGCTGTTGTCGAGAGAATCTATCGTCCCAATCTCAACTTTTTGACCCGTGTCCTGGGTCCGGTCAGAACTAATGACGTGCCCGTCGGGAACTTGAGCCTTTCCAGAGATATGCTTCGCAACCAGAAAGTCTTTGAAGTCTTTTTGCAATCTGTCGTGTTCGGCATCAGATGAAAACTCACTGAAGTCATATCCCTGTACTTCATCCTTACTGCCGCGAAACAAACCACCGCCTAGAGGGGGAGGAGACTGCTTGGGATTTGTTGGTTGCTTGTCGTTTTGCTTTTCTTCTTCACTCATACACTATTTACTTTGGTTTTTCAGCATGTAATCCAAAGCAACTTGCAATTTCTTCGGCCAACTGCCCCAATGGATGCACTTCATCGGCTATGCCGGCATCAACAACGGCTTTTGGCATGCCGTATACAACACAGGATTGTTCGTCTTGTGCCAATACATAGTTCTTTCCATCCTGTTTCATGCGTTCATACGCATCACACCCGTCACGCCCCATTCCTGTCATTATCACACACAGTGACTTGCCATTAACATGTTCGTGCATAGAATCTGCAGTTACATTTACGGATGGTTTGTGAAGAATATCTGTTGCGCCTGGAACAATTTCGAGATGTCTTCCATCTCGCTTTATCAGCATCTGAAGTCCACCCGGAGCGATATACACATTGCCTGGCTTCAGCTCCATGCCGTCGGCTGCTTCATGGACTGTCAAGGACGATAAACTGTTGAGTCTATCTGCCAAACTCTTTGTAAACAGTTTAGGCATGTGTTGAACAATTAACAGTGGTACAGGCAACGCTGCCGGTATTCGCGGAATCAGCTCATGAAGGGCGAGGGGACCTCCTGTAGACACTCCAATCAATGCCATTTTGAAGGCCGAAGGAGTAGGTCGGTTGCGACGATCAACATGTTTGCGAGCTGCTGAGGCATCAGCCGCCGCTTTCCCTGTACCATTTGCTTTTGTCGTTGTAGCTGACTCGTTCTGTGCTAAGTTGCGGCGTGTTCGCTGCAATCTCATTCGGAGCGCACTCGAGCGCGAAATCGCCTTTACTTTTTGTATCAGGTCTTGCTGGAGGACCTTCATTTGTTCAGAAGCCAACATCGATGGCTTAGGTATGAAGTCAATTGCACCATTGGACATTGCATCGATGGTAGCTTGCGCACCTTGCGTTGTCAAAGAACTGACCATGAGTACTGGTGTTGGCTGTTTTTCCATGATCAATTTCAGGGATTCAATACCGTCCATCACCGGCATTTCAACATCCATTGTCACCAAATCTGGCTTGTGTTGTAGAGTTTTTGCAACAGCTTCTTTACCGTTTACTACAGCATCTACAATTTCGAGTTCAGGATCTGAGCCCAGCATCATGCGCAGAGCTTTGCGCATAAATGCAGAGTCATCAACTATGAGAATACGTATTTTTGACATAGTATTTATTCAGTAACCACACTGTGAGCGCTGACATTTCGGGTGGCGCTTTTGGATTTAGTATTCCTAATCAACTCTTCAATATCAACGATCATAATAACACGACCATCTCCCAGTATTGTGGAGCCGGCAATACCAGGAACAGAACCGAGGTATTCACCGAGACTCTTAATCACAACTTCCTTCTGTCCCAGCAATTCGTCGACCACCAAGCCAACGCGGGAATTTGCGAGCCCAACCACCACAACATACTTGTCTTCGAGATCGCTTCCAGGCTGCTGTGTGCCTAGAACCTCCCCAAGACGAACGAGAGGAAATACATCGTCTCGAACGCGAATGACTTCTTCTTGGTTCACTGAATACACGTTTTCTAAATCCGTGCTCACAACTTCAACGACGGCGCTGAGCGGAATTGCATACACTTCGTCGTGCAATTGCACCAAAAGACCCTGAATAATGGCAAGAGTGAGTGGAAGCTTGATCGTAAATGTACTGCCTTTGCCCCATTGAGAATCAATTTCGATTATCCCTTTGAGCTTCTGAATATTGGTACGAACAACGTCCATACCAACACCGCGACCGCTCACGCTAGTAACTTTTTGAGCCGTTGAAAAGCCAGGAGCAAAAATGAGATTGTAGATCTCTCGATCCGTCATTTGTTGTGCTTGATCGTGCGATACAACACCTTTTTCTATAGCTTTGTTTAGCACTGCATCTCTGTTGATGCCTTTGCCGTCATCGCGAATACGAATAACGATATGGTTGCCTTCGTGCTCTGCCTCAAGACACAATGTACCTTGTTTTGGTTTGCCAACGGATTCGCGTTCAGCCGTGGTCTCAATACCGTGGTCACAAGAGTTGCGAATCATGTGCACCAGCGGATCTGTTAATTCTTCAATAATACCGCGATCGAGTTCTGTATCCTCACCAGTCATTTCAAGCTTGATACTCTTACCAAACTCCTTTGAAAGGTCGCGTATCATACGTGGTGCTTTCTGAAACAACTTTGCAATTGGCACCATCCGTGTCTTCATGATGGCGGCCTGCAATTCTGTAGTAATAAAGTTGATTTGACTCGTTGTTTCCTGTAGTTCGCGGAAAAAATCGACGTTTGTATCAGCCTTCTTACCTTGGTCTTGGTTGAGTACCTGCGTTATTTGCGTGAGTCTGTTTCTACCTAGTACTAATTCGCCAGACAAGTCCATCAGGGATTCGAGGCGTTCTACGTCCACTCGAATCGTATTCTCAGATGAATTTCTTGTTGGTCGCTTGCCACGGTCTGCTTCTTTCTTGTCGCCGCCTTTTTGTGAAGCCGGTGATTGCGGCGGAGTAGGAGTGGGTGGAGGTGAAGGGCTAGTTTGAGGTTGCGCTTGTGCTTCTGCGCCCTTTTTCTGTGCGTCTCCCGTCGAAGAATTAGCGCTCTTCAATCCGCTGTTCACTTCTGCGAATGCTGCTTCAAGCATTGCTAGCTCATCTGCAGAAAAGTCTCCTTCACCTTCTCCAAACGCATCATTACCCAAAATTGAGTCTACTGCGTTTGAAGTATCAACGGTTGAAGGTTTTTCTGATGCTGCAGAAGCAGTCTCGTTTTCATTACCACCCAGTATTGCAACCAGCTTATTGGCTGTATCTGTAAAATCAACAGGTTCTGGATCGTTGTCTTCTACTTTCTTGACAAGAGTTTTCATCCAGTCATATGCTTCCAGCAGGACATCAACGATGTGTGAAGTGGCCTCAAGTTCAAAACGGCGCAGTTTGTTGAGAACATCTTCGGCTTTGTGAGTGATACTTGTTATCTGCTCAAAGCCCATGAAAGAGGACGTTCCTTTCACTGTGTGGAAACTGCGGAATATGGAATTGAGCAAATCCTCATCTTCGGGATTTGATTCCAGATCCATCAATTGTTGGTCAAGATTCTCGAGGATCTCATTTGTTTCAACGAGAAAACTCTCGAGTAACTCTCGCATCTCATCGTCTAGCATTGAAGAATCTGCCATGATACGTCCTCAAAACATGCTTGTAAGAATTATTTGTTATTGAACATCGCATCGATATCGTCTTGCGAAAAGTGCGAGTCATCATTGCTACTCTCTTTCGGCTTTTCCTGCTTGGCCGCGTCATTGGAACTTGTAGATGAATCATCGCTTGAGGCACTATTGCCAAACAAAGCATCTATGTCCGCTTGTGAAGTGGGTTCACTTGAACCCGATGGCGCGTCATCGGTTGAAGACTCATCACTACTAGCAAAAAGAGCATCAATATCAGATTGTGACGCTGGGCCAGAATCTCCGGATGAAGCCGAACCCGGTTCTGCAGAGGAACGATCCTCCGTTTGTGTGCCGGCATTTGAGTCAGTTTCAGAAGTGTCAATTTCTTTGCCAGAATCAAAGTCACTTTTGATTTTGTCGACATCCATTTGACGCTCCTTGGTTGGGTCCAGAGAGTCAATTGCTTCGGCATCAAAGGCGATTGTACGGTGCATTTCAGAGATATTTGAAGTCTTTCTATCGTCTGCTGCTGGTGTTTCAAACAGCGTACCGAGATCCGACTTTTTAAACTTCCCAAGGATAGTACCCAAGCGATCTTGCACCGTTTGCAACAGATGGTTCACAGCAGCCAATTGTTGTGAGGTAATGTCTTGCACTTGCAAAGCCATCATCATTTGCATCGAATCACTTCGAATACTTTCAAGTATTTCTTCACTCTTGGCATTGAGCTTGTCTGCATTTGTACCAGAATCTTTGCCCGCTTCACTCAAATTTGATGAGATAATATTGGATTTGTAAACCAATCCATCGAGTAAGTCCATGATCTCAGTCGTAGCCATTTCTGTCGCTTGCGTTACTTTGGACAGTTGCTGAGATGCCTTTGGCATTTGCTTAAGATTGTCTTGAATAGATGTATTGATATCGTTCAATACTGGAGCAATTTCCTGCATAAACTTGAAGATTTCTTCAAGAAAAGGAATTACCCGCTGTCCCAAAACAAACAATGATCTCAGTTCATCGGCTTTGAGTAGTATTTCATTTATATCTGAGTCTTTCATACGCTTACTTCACTCTACAACTCCTATCATGTGTTATAGAATGCCCTCCAGTTTCTCTTTCAGTACAGCAGGCGTAAAAGGTTTAACTATGTAATTGTTGACCTTTGCCTGAAGAGCTTCAACAATATCTTGCTTCAACCCGCGCGTAGTTACCATGAGTATTGGCATGTTGCCAAAATTGGCATCGCCCCGAATAGCCTTTGTGAGTTCAAGGCCGTTCATGTTCGGCATATTCCAGTCAGTAATCACACAGTCCACGTTTTCGGTGTACAGTTTCGCAAGAGCTTCTTGCCCATCGCCAGCCTCAACGAGGTCTTCATATCCGAACCCGCGCAGTGCGTTGACCACTATTCGACGCATCGTAGGTGAGTCGTCAACAACCAGGAATTTCATCGTTCTGCTCCAAACATATTATTGTGTGTGTGTTCAATGTTTTACTGTACATCTGTACAACTTCAGCAGCATACCTACAAATCTAGCTGATTTTTGTACTTCGGCAATGATTCTTGTCAGCTCAGGTACTTCGAAACTTCGTACTGAATCTTTTTCTGATTAAACGGTTTTATCAGATATGAATTGGCACCGAGAGACATGCCGCGCTCAATATCTCTGTCGTCTGCCAGAGATGAGAGGATGATAATGGGCATTTCTGCGTACTTCGGATTCTCGCGAACTGTTTTGATAAGCTCAAATCCATCTACATTTGGCATGTTCAGGTCGGTTATTAGTAAGTCCACATCGTGATTCGGTAGCACTTCTAGTGCTTCCATACCGTCACTAGCAATCAGCATCTTAAATGAGCGCAATTTGAATGCGAGCATTATAAACTTGCGGATGGCTTCTGAGTCATCTACTGCCAAAATTGTTTGTTGCATGGTACAGAACTACAAATTGTTGATGATTGTGATGAATGCTTGAGTGTGCTCGATCACTCTTTCTTGTATGCTAGCGTCTTCGGAAAATGTACAAGCTTGAATGCTTTGGTTATACCGTGTAATGACTCAGAATAACCAATCATGAGAAAACCGTTCTTCTCTAACCTGTCAAACAAATTTTGCACAACCTGTTTCTTCGAGTCTTGATCAAAATAGATCAACACATTGCAACAAAAGATAACATCTACTGTGCCAATTGTTCTCAGTGCATTCCCATCATACAGATTCAGATGTGAGAAACGAACCAAATTGCGAAGCTCTTGTGCAATGATCCATTTGTCGCCATCTTTCTTAAAATACTTGGCCTTGAGATCGGGAGGTACGTTTCGAACAGCGTAGTCGTTGTACACTCCGGCGCGGGCTTTGTTCAACACGGCGGTAGAGATGTCATTTGCTACAACTTCGAAACGAATGCTGGGGTACTTGGCAACAAAATGCTCTTTGAGAATCATCGCCATCGTGTATGGTTCTTCTCCAGATGAACACGCCGCACTCCACAGTCTGATTTTCTTAATTGGGCTGGATTGTTTCTTCTGAATGAGCTCCGGCAGTATGACATTCTGCAACGCGTGAAATTGGGGTTCGTTGCGGAAGAAATACGTCTCGTTGATAGTGATTACCTCGAACAGAGATTGCAGCTCTTTCCGCATATTCAACGGGCTGGATATAAACTGCAAGTACTCGTTGTAATCCGTCATGTTGTGTGCTTCTAAACGCTTGCTAACACGCCCTTCCAAGAGGTACTTCTTGTTTTCGGTAAAGTAAATACCCGATTGCTTATAGATGAAGTCGCGATAGGCAACAAATGTAGCTTCATTCATCTCCCGCTTTGCGCCCAAAGAAGAGGCACGAGTACCAAAAGTACTGGTCGGGGTGGTTCTCGATCCAAAACTGCTGGTTGCTTGGGTCGGACGAGTACCCAAAGTTGGTTTGGCCGCTGAGTCCTTACCAAATTTAGAAGCGCCCTTGTTAGCACCCGCACCAGGCTTGCCCGACTTGAATTTGTCAAAGAGTCCTGAACTCATAGGTGCTGATCTCGAATATGTGTGTATGGTGGTGTAGTCATTGCCTATTCACCTTTGAGTTCTTGAGCTATTGTCTGAGCTGAATCTGCATAAGGAGTGTCTCCGCTTGCAAGTGCCTCCACCTGCGGAAGAACATCTACAACTCCAAAATGTGATGTCACAAGAAGAGCTTGCTGAATGCGAGGTCCTTCTCCAGAATTGAGATCCTGAGCGAGGAGGTCGACCGCCTTTTCAGGAGACACAGAACCCAAGAAATCGAATATGTCTACCGCTTCTACAGATAGATCGTTTTTCGTGCGACCCAACATGTCGATGAACTCCAGCACATTTTCTTCTGGCGCGTCTGATAAAACCTCGTGTACAAATCCCAATAATTCTATGAGCGCATTCTGATTGTCTGCATTGGAGACAAGCAATGATCGGAATAGCGTGCTAACCACGTCAGCTTCACTGCCGCACAAGCCAACACTGACAACCCTCGCCTTGCTTTGCTCATCATCGGCATTGTAGTGTTTTACGAGAGCAGAAACATCGTCATTCACATATTGCGATCCCAATGCCAGTAGTCCTGCAATGCGGATGTCATGATCGTCGTCAGACAGTGCCGCATGACCTACATAGCGCAATTCGGGAGGGAGCACAATGTCTTGTTCCAGCCTAAATGCAATGCCAATAACTGTTTTGAGTAACACTAACTGCAGTTGTTCTTCTGCATCTGGAATGAGTTGCATGAGCTTGTAGGCAATCTCCATGTCATTGGCACTGCCTGCGAGTGCGTCAATACACATTACTTGTATGAACTCATCTTCTTCGCGAAG
>JAUHYX010000299.1 GCA_030426285.1 bacterium | reverse complement strand
CGCGTCCCATGAATCTGTGAGCAGTGGTCACTATCACACATGGTTCTCCGTTGTAATCAATTACAGCGCCTACGCGAAGATCTGAAGTCGAACCCATTGTGCTCTACCCAATGTTAAAATCGTGATGCAAAATTAGTGTGAGGTACCGGAGGGAATCGAACCCCCGTACGAGGTTTTGCAGACCTCTGCCTAACCACTCGGCCACGGTACCGAAGTACAGACTACAAAGTTAGGAATTTTTGTATTATCATCGCAATAAAAGCATGCATCTCATTACTATTTTGGAAAAACACATGCACAGTCTTGTATCGCTTTTCGTTGTCATATTGTTCGCGATGCCGCTCGTGACAACGTCTGCAGGCGCACAGCAGCAAAAAGTACGTGTATTGTTGCAGGGCAACCCAATGGACTATGTTGCGCCATTTGTTGTTAATGGTAGTGTGAAGTATGCACAATTGAATAAGGCAAAACTCAAAAAACTAGTGAATGTTTTTGCGTTGCGATGCAGTACATTGCCAACCGACAAACCAGCGCTTGGCTATCTTGTGGATCTGTACAACTCAGCCTGTATCTACAATGTTTTGCGACATGATAATTTGCAAAAGCCTACTGATGTGAAGGACTTTTTTACCGAAAAATTCATTCCGTGGGGCACCGACCGCATCAGCCTGAATACGTTGGAAAATGATGTTATAAGGCCAAGATTTAACGAGCCACTTGTTCATTTTGTGCTCGTGTGTGCTGCGCGCGGATGCCCACCACTGATGGGATCTCCACTAGGTGGCCAGTCTGAACAGGAGATCATGCGGCGTTTGCGACAGAGTACAAAAGCGTACTTGAGTTCACCTCAAGGGCTTTCAATCGAGGGAAATCGCGTGTACGTTTCGAAAATATTCGATTGGTATCGAGTTGACTTCGGCGGCACAGATGCAGAAATTTTAAAGTTTATTGCGAATTACACGCCCAAAGAAGTGTCCGCACTCTTGTTGTCAGCTTCTGCAGAATCGCTGTCGTGGATTGAGTATGACTGGACTCTCAATGCATTTGAAAACGGACTGTGATCAAGATTGGACGCGTCTTTCTTTTTATTTGCGGATGAGTTTCTTGCGAATCTGTTGAGCGTCAGGAATTTGCATGATGTCAACCGCTAGCTTGCGTGCTCTGCGAAACGACGTCTTGCGAATTTGTTTTTTTGTATTGAGTAACTGCGACGGCACAACACTCAGCTCCGTGATGCCCATCCCGATTAACAATTGTGTTGTAGCAGGGTGACTAGCCATTTCACCACAGATTCCAACCGGAATGTCCAACATGACGCCCGCTTCTGCAACGCGACTTATCAATTGCAACACAGCTGGATGAAAATAGTCGTATGCCGCTGCAACTAGTGGGTTTGTGCGATCTGCTGCTAGTGTGTACTGCGTAAGATCATTGGTGCCGATACTGATAAAGTCAAACATAGCAGCCAAAGATTGAGCTTGCATGGCAGCAGAAGGGGTCTCAATCATGATGCCAATCGGAGTTCTCGCGTCAAATGCAGTACCTTTTCTGGTAAGTGAGGCTTTGACCTGTTGGATAACCTCCATGGCTTTGTGGGCTTCATTTAAGCTCGTTACAAAAGGCAGCATGAAGCGAATGTTTTTGTGTTTTGACGCGCGCAGGACTGCGCGAACTTGTTGGCGAAACACTTTTTTGTTCTTGAGCAGCCAACGCATGCCTCTCATCCCCAACGCCGGGTTGTCTTCTGGCAACATCATACCAATTGATTTGTCGCTGCCAAAGTCAAAAGCGCGAATGTTAACGGGTAGAGGGTATGCCCTTTCGGCGATCTCGCGATAATACTGAACTTGTTCTTTTTCGCTCGGGATAGCCCCACGGGTCATAGCAAAGGACTCGGTTCGAATCAACCCGATTCCGTCAGCTCTATTGGCAGTTACTTGTTCTATTTCTTCGAGATTGCTGACATTGGCGAGTAGCCCAATTTTGCGTTTGTCTGAGGTTTGACTTGGCTGTTTGGCCAACTTGCCGAGTTTGTTCTCACTGTCTGCTAGAGTCGAAATGCGACGCTCGAACTTGAGCAATGTCTCAGGGCGCGGATTCACAACAATCGTGCCGGTAAAACCATCAACAATGGCTGTAGCACCGTCTTTCATGAACTTTGTGACTTCTTTGACTCCAATCACAGCCGGAATATTGAGCTGCCGCGACATAATGCTCGCATGCGAAGCAATGCCAGAGAGCTCCGTCACAAACGCTTTAATTCCCTTGTCACGAAAGATGACGACTTCGGTTGGCGAAACAAATGGTGCTACGAGAATTGTGCCCTCACCATCGACAATCGAGCCGTGCAATCGAGCAGAATTGAGCTGTGACACAAGCCTGTGTTTGATGCTATCGATGTCCGACGCTCTGTCTCTGAGCATGGTGTCGTGAACGCGTTTCAACAACGTGCTTTGTGCTGAATACTCTGCGTGAACAGCATTTTCGGCCGGCTCGCCATTGCGAATACGTTGCTGAATATGATCTACGATAGTTGTATCGGTGAGAAGCAACAACTGCGTCTCCAAGATTGGTCTTACCACGCGTTTGTCACCAACAGCTTGACGAATCACGTCTTCGAGCTCAGCAACACAATCGTTGTGAGCCGTTGCAAAACGCTGCAATTCAGTCTCGATTTCGTCAGGCGAAAGCGAGCGCTTTTTTCTAATCCGTGAGAGAGTGCGCACACTAATTTTACCTCGCCAAATCCCTGGAGATGCAGCGATACCTTTGAAGCGGCGCTCTCTTGCGTGAGTTGTGCCTTCAGAGGGAGGTTGTTCGGAAACGGGGGCGGGGTCCAATCAAGGTACTCCAGTTGTGATACAATCGCCTAGAATATAGAAACAGTTGCAACGCATGGCAAATACCTTAGTTGCACTCTACAGTTCACCAAAGCCAGAATCGAACCATTCTTGCAACTCTTGAGCCGCGTCTTGCTCATCATTTCCCACAATGCGCAGTCGCAATGCTGTTCCCTGTGATGCCGCAAGTGTCATGACACCAATAATGCTCTTGGCATTGAT
Organism: bacterium; assembly: GCA_030426285.1. Taxonomy (GTDB): domain Bacteria; phylum Bacteroidota; class Ignavibacteria; order Kapaibacteriales; family UBA7675; genus JAUHYX01. The sequence goes on along the minus strand of JAUHYX010000299.1, from coordinate 13 downwards.
GCTCATACCGTCC
>JAUHYX010000298.1 GCA_030426285.1 bacterium | reverse complement strand
GACTTATGTGCGATTGAAAATGCCGAATCCAATCGCAAAAACGGAATTCAAAAAGCCACTGAACACCTGTTGGGTTTGCTCGATAGCGCAGGCAGCAGTTATGAAGAATTTGTGTTTTCCTTGTGACATGCAAGAATCTGCTTGACTTTTTACTTTTTATTTTTGTTTTTGACTACGAGTTCGACCGCTCACCATTCACAATCGAACTCGCGCATGTTGACGAGTAATGCGCCGAAAACTGAGTGCTCAAAGGACGCAGACTGACCATCTGTGTTTCTTGATGATGTGCAAATTACTTTTGTGCAATTCTAATGAGTTCTTCTCGGCCGCTGTTGGTATAGGGATATCGCTAGTATTTCATTCGCAAGGGACTCAGAATGAGAAAGTCACCCACTCCCACTTCAAAAGAAATTGTTGTGACGGAGGACTCGTTTTTGGCATCGAAAACGGACCTCAAAGGAATTATTAAGTACAGCAACCGTGAGTTTACCCGTATTTCGGGTTATGACGAAAAAGAACTGATTGGACAGAACCACAACATCGTTCGCCACCCAGATATGCCGCGGTGCATTTTTTGGTTGTTGTGGAACACTATCTCGAAGGGCAATGAGATAAATGCATATGTGAAAAACCTTTGCAAAAGTGGAGAGTATTATTGGGTGCTCGCCAATGTTACTGCCTCAGTTGATGCCGATGGCAATATTGTAGGCTACTATTCAGTTCGCAGAAAACCGGCCGCGTCAGCACTAATAAAGATTGTGCCGTTGTATAAAGAACTCAAAGCTATTGAGGAGCGCAATTCCAACCGCAAGGAAGGCATCCAAGATGCTATGAACCACTTAAACACCATGCTAGAGCAAAAGGGAGTCAGCTATGACGAATTCATCATTACAATCTAAGTTTCTCATGCGAGTTGCGCGGGCTGCTGTAGTTGCTATGATTGGTGCCGCCGCAGTCTGGTATTTCGATGGGGTGTGGTGGTCGTTGTTTATTCCTGCGTGCCTTGTTGTTGTTGTCGCTCTCGATGTATTCTTTTTTGTGAATCGAGAATTGCGACAGCTACCAGAATTGCGCAGTTTGCTTCACAAAGCCAAGAACGGCGATTTTGAGAACAGGGCCGTTGGAATTGACGACTCCACAATCATTGGTTCTATGGCTTGGGATATTAATGATTTGCTCGACCAGTTGGAAAGTTGCTTTCGCGAAACCCGCACAGCCATTCACGCGACGGGTGAAGGAATGTGGTACAGAAAACCGATGGATGTTGGTCTGCGGGGTATGTTCGGTAAAAATACCCGAATGGTGCGGCGTGCCATAGATTCTAATGAAGTGATGGTTCACAAAACCGAGAACTTTGCCGAGTATTTACACAGCCAAATCAACCGTATTGGAACATACTTAGAAGGCGTGAGAAATAGGGATTTGTCGAAAAGCATTTCTCATGAACGCGATGATGAAATTGGTTTTTTGGTTTCGGCACTTAACGACACGATAAACGACTTGCGAAGAGCAATTGGAATTATTAGCAAGGTTTCAGGTGAGCAAGCAGAACAGGCAATTGCGATTGCGGCATCTGCAGAAGAAATGGCGCAAAACCAACAAGAGCAAGCTCGCCAGGTAGAAACCATGGTAACTGCTACGCAGGAAATGCACAAAGCCATCAATGAATCTGCTTTTAGTATTACGCGTGTAAATGAGCTTTCGGTGCATACGGTAGGATTGGCTCGAGATGGACAATCCATTGTAAGTGAGACAACGGAGAATATCAATTCGCTGGCTGTGACGATGGACGATGTAAACGTCACTATTGCTGAGCTCGGAAAATCAAGCACAAAAATTGGTGAAATTATTCAGGTTATTGAAGAGATTGCGGATCAAACCAATTTGCTCGCTCTCAACGCAGCAATCGAAGCAGCGCGAGCTGGCGATGCTGGGCGCGGATTTGCAGTTGTGGCCGATGAAGTTCGCAAACTCGCGGAAAGAACGCGTCAGGCAACAGGTTCGATTGGCGATACTATCGTGGGAATTCAACGGGATACAGAAGCAGCCGTGGATGTTGTAGGCCAAGGTGCCGAAAAAATGAAAGTGGGTAGAGAGCGGGCAAGTCAAGCCGCCGAATCGCTAGACTCGATCGTAAAGGCAATTACCGAAGTAGAAGAGCTTGTAGAAGTGGTGGCCGTCTCCACAGAAGAAGAATCTAAAGTTGCGGATCAGCTCGTGCTCTCAATTGAATCCATTAGCGCAAGCGTTGACCAAAATAGAGATGTTGCTTTGGACGTCTCTGCTCGCATATCTGACTTGAGCGAAAAGTCAGCGGAACTCAACTCGCTGGCGTCGGAGTTTAAGTTGGTTGACAACGAGAGTAAGCGACAGTTGTCGAGTAGACAACAACAGTTGCAGGAATACTCTACTCATTGACACACACCAAATAACCAATTGAAGGTTTGGTAGCAATCGATTGAACACAACAGAGCCGCAGCAGGACACAAAACTCAAACTCGTTGCAATGCAGCTCTCTCTTGCTGTAGGGATAGTACTCCTCGGTATCAAGAGCATTGCATATACGTCGTCACATTCTATGGCGGTGTTCTCAGATTTCGCAGAGTCTGTAGTTCACGTAGTGGCAGTCGCTTTTGCTCTGTTTGCAGAGTACTATGCCAACAAACCTGCAGATACATCACACAATTTTGGCCACAGTAAAATTAGTTTCTTTTCAGCCGGATTGGAGGGCGCACTCGTAGCTGCGGCCGGAGTGTATGTTGGCTGGGAATCCGTATCAGCATTGTTGAGCGGAAGTCAGATTGGTGAATTAGAGCTCGGAATATGGTTGACGGCGGCGGTCGTAGTGATTAACAGCTCGCTTGGGGGCTGGCTGTTACATGTGGGAAGAACTCGTCATTCACTGGTAATTGAAGCAAATGCAAAACATGTCCTCTCCGACGCCATCACAAGTGGTGCCGTTTTAGTTGGACTATTGCTAGTTGAAGTTACCGGAATCACAATGCTCGATAGCATTGCTGCCCTCGCCGCCGCCGTCTCCATTTTTGTTAGTGGTTCTAAGCTTGTACTTGTCTCTTT
>JAUHYX010000057.1 GCA_030426285.1 bacterium | reverse complement strand
GGGCGCTACTACCACCGCTCGGTGAAAGTACGCAGCTACAAGGGCACCGACGGCAAACTCAGTGTCACCGTTGGCGGCAAGCTTGCACCCGGACGCCAAACTTCTTATACAGTTGAGCTGCCAAACCCGGATATGTTTGTGGCAGGAATGTTCCACCACCGGCTGCGCAATCTCGGCGTTCAAGTGGATTCGGGATTTGGTGTTGCTCCCACACCTCTGTTTTCGGAACGTCTCACCGAATTTTACCGTCCACTTACCGAAATAGTAGATGTCGTAAATAAGAATTCTGACAACTTCTGCGCCGAGCATGTATTCAAAATGTTGGGCGCCTACTCTGGCGTTAGCAAAAGCACGGCTGATGAATCGCGCAATGCCATAGCTGGCATGTGGGAGAACATGGACATCAATTGTGATGAATGTGCAATGAATGACGGTTCTGGACTCTCGCGGCGCAATTTGTTTACTCCAAGAGCTCTTACGGATCTGTTAGTCAAAGCCCAAGGAACCGCTTTTGCATCGCCGTTTTACCACTCATTATCGGTGGCTGGTATCGACGGAACCCTGCGCCGGCGCATGCGCGGTACTAGTGCGTTTGGCAATCTGGTTGGCAAGACAGGCACATTGCGCAATGTGAGCGCACTTTCTGGGTATGTTACAACGCGCGATGGCAACCTTCTAGCTTTTTCACTGTTGTTTAACGGACGATCTGTCAGTCACTACAAGTCTGTTGAGAATCGTATTGGTGCGATGTTGGCAGACTTCACGTACGCAACCTCGGCCAACTAGGCCGTGTGCTTCAAGACTTCCGAGTTCTCTCCATAGCAGCAGCCATTCGCTCAATATTCTGATGCCATGTGTGGTGCTTTTCGATATAAGCTCTAGCGGCTTTTCCACTATCAGAGGCTTCATGTGGTTGTTGAATGAGATTGATAATGTTTTTGGCCATGTTCACGGCTTCGTCTTCCACAAACAATCCATTGGCACCAATTGCTCCAATGCCTTCTGCGGCGACGGATGTAGCCACAACCGGGAGTTCCATTGCCATTGCTTCAAGGATCTTAAAGCGAATCCCAGAACCAACAAAAAGCGGTGCAATATACACTCCGCACCTCGAGAGAAATGTGTGTATGTCGTCCACAAAACCGTGTACTTTCACCAGTTCTGGATTCAATTCTCGCAAGGACTGCGGCGCATTCTTGCCGAGCAAATGCAGCCGCACTTCTGGAATCTCTTTTGCAACAAGCGGAAGTACCTTTTGCACAAACCACTCAACGCCGTGCACATTGTGAACCCAATCCCAAGTGGTTGCAAGAACCAAGTCCTGAGCAACTCGTTTTTGACCGGCCACCGGTTGCCAAGCCTTCAGGTCAACTCCGGCAGTTACAACCTCGATAGACGCTGTAGGACACAGCTCTAGCGCGCGCTGTTTGTCTTGTTCGGTGATAGCGAAATTCATATCCGCAGTTGCGATAGCTTTTGTTTCAAATGCTCGTAATCGCTTGGCCTGCATTTGTAAATATTGATGCTGCGGCTGCCAATGTGCAAACGTTTCGGCATACCGCTGCCAGATCACCCATTCGACATTGTGCAGGCGCAACCCAAATGGCACACCCAACTGTTCTTTCACATGCATCGCCAAGGGCGCTGTGTTGGTGTGGTCGGCATGCACTACGTCTGGCTGCCACTCGGAAGCTACACGCAGTACTTGTTGCAGCACATGTTTGCGCTTGAGCTTCCAAGTGTAGAGAGGTTCACGCGAAAACAAATTCAACAGCATATTTTTTGTTGAATTGTATGTGTCAGCAACAACAGTTGTGACATGCGGCGTAAACGCATGGGCCATTTCAAGCTGCGCAGGCGTTGGTTCTTGTTTACAGACACATAGCAGGTGCACACTGTGCCCCAGCTTCGTGTAGTATTCCGTGATTCTAGCTATACTCGTTTTTCCGCCATCAGTTTCCGGGAATGGAAATTGGGGGGCTATTTGCAAGATTTTCACGCTTGTTTTCTCCGTTTGCGTTTATCAATCTTGCGGCGCACCACATGACGTATGTCGCGAAGGATAGGATCTAGAGGACCTTCCCCTAATGTCACACGTTTTAATTGGTCTTTTGTGAGGACATTGCGCTCGGTACGCCAAGCGCGTACACCCGTAGCGAACATTCCTGTTGCACAATCGAGAACTTGCAATGGGGTTGCCCGATATGGAATAGCCTGCAAAAGGAAATATGTGGCAAAAGCAACAGAGCGAACAACTGCTGAGAACCACGGGAAATAGCGCCAATAGAACCGCATTTTATTGCGTGATGCCATGAGCCACCTGCCAATTGGACTTCGCGCTTTGTGACTTGCAAAGTGAAGCGTGCGGATGTGCGGCACATAGCGAACCTCAAATCCAGCCTGAATTGCACGGGCGCAAAAATCCATTTCCTCATACAAGAACGTGTCCCAAAACCCGCCAATTTGCGTGTACACTTCTCTACGAACCATCGCACCAGTCCCATGGAACGAGCATGTTGGCACACCGTTTTCTGGAATGTCTTTGGGAAGTGGGATCGGATGCCAATTGTACACCCGATAGTTGTCATTCACCTCAACGTCTGCCGTCCCAACAACATGCATATGTTGATACTTGCGAAACAGTGCAATGAGGTCAGCAAACGCAGTTTCTTCTTCGGGGTATGAGTCGTTGTTGCTAAACCAGATAAATTCACCGGTGGACTTCTCCAACCCGATGTTGATTGCATGTGTGCCCATGTTGTATGGCAGCCACTGATATATCGCTTGTGGAAACTCGTTCATCATCATTTCGCGAGTGCCATCTGTGGACCCATTGTCAATGACAACCAACTCAACATCTACACCTTTCTGAGCATACATGTGAGTCAAAGCATCGCGCAACTCGTCGACCCGGTTTATCGTGGCGAGTACCACGCTCACTCTATTCTGTACCATGTTTCTGCGAACTTCTATCGAGATTACCAGCGGCAACCAACCGCTGTTGAACATATGAGGACATGTTTTGTTGCACTGCTGACAATGAGAAATGGGCAGCATTCGTTTCCAATGCGGCTCTATTGCAAATAGCGAGTATCAGAGCGATTGACAGCCACAGCCATGCGTGAATAAAGTCGTTGGCGATAATCTGCTTGATGATCAGAATCACTCCCAAATACGGACACAAGCCTACGAGCAACCTCGTTGTTGCTGAAAGTTCAGATGAACGCTTGAACCAATAGATAGCGCTGCCAAAAACACCGACAATAAGTGTGGTGAACACAATCCCGCCGATCAGCCCTTGCTCAGCAAAAACAGATGTCAAAGCCGCATCCGAAAACAAGTAACCACTCACAATCGCAGGTGTCGTCTGCGAAAACCTGCCAATCCCAGCACCGGCCAGCGGATATTCGGCAAAAATGGCAAAACCCGTTGCCATAGAATTCGTTCGTGTTGTAAACGACTCGCCAACAATATGTTCTGAATACGGTCCAATTCCACCTACCCCAACAATCCCTTCGATGCGCTGAACAAACAGTTCCACTAGACTCACACCCGTGAGCGGTTGCACCAGAACATCGGCCAACACAACGAGCAACACACACAAAGCAATACCACTGCCAATACGATTGCGAATATCTTTGCGCTCAAGAATTGCCATAAGAGCAATAACTGCGACAACCTGAACGACACCTGTCAGCGAAAATGTGAGAAACAAAGCCACAAACAAACTCACAACGGCAAACACAGCCCAGCTCTTGCGCCAGACCATGCCGTGATTCTGAATCAAAGCCATGCCTACATACACAAGACAAACCACAGAAAATGAGGCGAGCACAGATGGCTCCGAGAAAATGGACGTTGCCCTAAAGAAATTTTCGAATTGCAGGGCTAGCTGGCCTCCCTCAACAATCTCACTGCTGCGCGAACTGTGTATGCTCAAGTTGGTTATTTCAATCCATGCCAATGGCCAATCGTACACGCGCGCAACCAGCTGATACACACCGAATAAGGCAATGACTACTGAAACACCCACAACGACTCGCAGCGTCGTGAGCCACACTTCAGATTCGTCGCGAAATCCAACCGTAACAACTGCGAACAGCCACAAATACAGCCAATGCAGACCACTCTTAGCAAACTGCACAAAGCCAAACCCGTCAACTATGGGACCGCTAAGCGACAACAGAACAACCAGAGGAAAAGCCAGTAAACACGTTGTCGCTACTGAGGGAGTAAATGCAAGAGATTCTCCGCGCCACACCATCCGAAATACGGCCCAAGCTAAAAACACAAAGATCATCAAGTCATTGACCGTGATTCCAAATGTACCAATCGCAAAAACCTGGAAAGGCATCAGCACCCAACTGGCGTAAACGGCTCCGTACATGATCTTCTTTTCTCGCATATGGCAAAGATACTGCCTATTTTACATTTCCATGACATAACCGAAGAAATACCAACGATTCGTTAAGTTGTGTGTCTATTCTCACGTAACAGTCAACTCAACATCTCAAGTAGAGGATTATGGTTCGTATCGCGATACTTGCAATTTTGTCTTCATTTTGTTTTGTCTCTGCAGTACAAGCACAGCAAGGTTCAGTACCTGTACTTCCGGGCGAGCTTCATCCATCACCGCTGTTGCGCTACCCCATCATCGTTCAGATCGTTGTTGAACACGACGATTCTGGCATCTTTGGAGCTTTTAAAGGCGAACCAAGTTCTCGCGGTGGTGGTTCTGATCCCGGTGAAATATGGTACAGCGAACGTACAGATACAGGCTGGACGGCAGCTGAGTCACTGTCGTACCCAGTAAATACAAACTACTCCGATGTGCTGTTTTCATTGAGTCCAGACAACAATGTGGGCCTGATTTACGGTGTGTTCGTGCGCGATATTCAACAGCAACGCCCAGGGTTTTCGCTGATGTTTCGCAAGACAGCAGATTTTTGGGATTCAATTCAGCCGCTACATATTCAAGGCTATTACAACAATTCGCAGCACTATTTTGCGCAACTAGCCGCCGATGGATACACCTTGCTGTTGGCTCTCGAGCGCGATGACACGCAAGGTGATTTAGACCTGTATGTATCACAATTCGATCTCGAGCGAGGGTATTTTTCGACACCTGTATCGTTGGGAAGTACCGTTAACTCCTCGGCTTTCGAAGGCACGCCTTGGCTCGCACCAGATTTGCGAACTCTCTATTTTTCATCAACACGCGACGGTGGTTTGGGCGGTGAAGATGTGTATGTGACGCGACGAAAGGGCGAGTTGTGGGATGAGTGGACAACCCCTGAGTTGTTGCCTGCGAGTGTGAACACCAAACATGCAGACATGAATTTTCATGTGCTCAACGATGGAACCGGGCTGGTGAAACGCAGAGTGCCAAAAGCCTTTTATGGCAATCTGTGGATGATCGATAGCAGCGAGTTTCCAAGCGCTCAACCTGCCCGCTATATGTCGGGAAACGTCTCAACCACTTCAAACGAGCCGGGATTGATGCATATTCGCAGTTGGAAAGTAGATGCAAATGGCAAGCCTATTCCCTGCGCTCAAACCTGGACTTATATCAATCAACGCGATTGGAAAGTCCTCACTCCCGAAGGTACCATGGCAGTAACCATTGAGTCAGAAGCGTATCAAACAGCAATGCTCTCTCTGCGTGACACCGGCGTGGAAGTAAATATGGATTCCACATACAGCAACATTGCTTTGAGTTCCCTCTCACTTGTACAACCACATCGCGAGCAATCTTTCAAGCAAATACAAGGTTTTGCAACACTATTCAAGTCATTGAACGGCAAAGTAGAGGGCCACATAGAAGTTGCTCTTCCACGCGGATTGAATGACAGAGACCTCATGACGCTCAGGCGCGAGGTGGATGCACTTGTTGGAAGGCTTGCACAAAACGGTGTGTCAGTATTCAGTTCATTTAAGGTGCACAACGATACTGAAACACCAAAAATATCAATTCGAATGTCGGCGTTGTAGAACATGCTTCACCGACGAAATGTCGATAAATTTCAACCAAACAAGCGCTACCGCGAAACAGCCTAAAGCCAGTACTTTGACAGCGGCATCGATACCAGACGGCGCTTCAAAAAGTACGTCGACTCCATACCAAAGCGCTATCGAGACACAAAACAAGGCACTCGTTTTCAGCCACTTGTACGGCGGTGCGTCTAGTGACTTTACCATATTGGCCATTACAATCATTTCAACGAGATACGCGGCCGTTGTTGCAAGAGCTGCGCCAAAGATGCCCATATATGGGATGAGGGCGAGGTTGATACCCAGGTTCACCACGGCTGCAATGCCGTTGACAACCGGCAGCCAGTGCGTTTTGTTGTGATAGTACACATTGCTCATCATCACCACAAACATCCCGTGAAATGCATAACCCATCAAGACTGGTGGTATCACCTCCAATCCGCCCCAATATGCCGGATTGAAAAACGGACCACCAATACCAGGAGCGCGAACAATGTACTCGGCAAACCAAGAGACTAGTAGGAATACAACCATGCTGATGCCAGCAAATGCTGAATGAACCGAAACAAACACCTCGTTTTTACGATTGGCTTTGTCCATAAAGAACGGTTTCCACGCATAGTCAAAGACTGTCACGAATATCATCATGGGAATAGCCAATCGATAACATGCCTGATAAATACCAACTTGTGACGCCCCTGCGTCTCCCAACAATTCCTTGATAAGTGGTCGGTCAATCAGCTGCAAAGCAATTGCAGCGAGCGCAGCTGGCACGGTGGGCAAACCGAATTTGAGCAATTGTGCAAGCAAAGCAGTGTCCCATCGCGCTCGAAACCAGCGCACAATAGTCGGTCCGACCAACAGCAATGCACTTGCCGACGAGATCATGCCCGCCCAGAAGATACCGTCGATCCCCCATTTGAGAAACACTACAAACCATACATTAAGAGCAACATTGATCACAATAGTTGCGAAGCGCGAGAGGGCAAACTGCTTCGACTTTCGCAGCATTCTCAACATAGCATACGGCACAACCGCTACTGCGTCGAGCACCACAATTGCCACGGCCATTTGGAAATACACCGGGCTTACATCCACTCCCAACCATGGCGAAATTCCAGGTGCAAATACAACCAACGGGATCGCAACAGCAGCGGCGGCAAGGGCAACAAAAGAGAACGACGTGCTAAAAACGGTCGCGCCGTTGTCCTCCTGAGAAAAATATCTGATAAATGCGCTCTCGAATCCCAGCGAACAGAACAAGCCTAGGAAGGCAATGATCACATACAAATTGGCAATTTCACCATACGACTCGGTTGTCAAGTAGTTGGTGTACATTGGTGTCAGCAGGAATGTGAGGAACCTTCCGGCAATCGTGCTTACACCATATACGACAGTATCTGAAGCCAAACGGCGCAGAGGTGAAGACATATGTTTCTTACTCGTTGTGATGCATCAAAGATACAGAGGCCGAGCGAGAATAGCGTCAAAAACCACCTTTCTCATCTCCTCAGCCTTTCTGCTTCAGCAAGTACGTATTTGAAATGACCTTAAACGAGAGTTTTTCACCTTGCACGTTCTCTGTTGTACGAACGACAATTCCCTCTCGTCTCTTGTTGGGCGCAAGTGCAGAATTCCCGTCCGCAAACTTGAGCATAGCCGATGCATCATTTCCAACCTCATTCGCATCCGCTTGGATCATCGGTACTAACTCGAAACCATATAGAGCGCTCATTTCTTGAAGTTCCTCGAGCGTTGCAAATCGATTGTGATCAACAAAGAAAACACTGTAAAACCTGATGGTTGTGGCATCCAAGCCATAGTGATTGCCTTGCACACGAGGTCCAATCAACTCACCTTGAAGGGCGACACCGCCGAACGACGATGCTGCTCTAGCAAGAAAATCATGCAACTTCATTCGCAATGCAGTGTCGACATAAACATTCCCAGTCGAAGGCCATGTGTCGGAGCTACTGCTGAGAGTAAGTGCCTCCGCCACCTCTTGTGGCAGCAAAATTTCTTGATTGCGCGAACAAATGCCAAAACTGGTACCATGCACAAATACCGTTATACTGGCTCCGTCTAGCTTCTCTGTAACATAGTATTCTCGAGAAGTGACTTCTTTTAATAAGCCTGGTTCAGATTGCAATCTCGGTTCTTCTGTTTTGGGAAGAAATGCAGGAAATTCGCGCATTTGCAACCCAGAGCCGCTATCGACTGTAAGGGGTTCTTCGTACTTCCGAACACCGAGCAACTCTGTCACATCTGTGCCTTCAACACAATCGGCTAGATCGAGTTCAAATACTGAGAGTGGCAAAGCCAACCCTTGCGACAATTGACCTCGCAACTTCACTGTCCTGAGTCTAAACCCCTCTCCCAACTCAGGATGGCGCTTGAATGAAGACGATCGGAGAAACTCGTATTCAGGACGGATAGGCAGAAACGAATCAATCTCGAAATACACACAGAGATCACCAATTTCAAACTCTTCCTTTTTTGCTACTAAGTCCCACCCGAGAACAGTCACGCACACTATGAGGTCCGCCCCTTCGATTGGACGTATATCGTTGATTTTCTGAATTGACGCTAGTTTTCGCATGCAGCAAGCCTCCGTTACGTGTTTCTACAATGTAAAATGCACAGCACCCTGTGGCAGGGACGCCGTCTTGCAGTGATAGTGTACACGATAAATATACAACACACTAGCAACGAAACTGCAGACGTATTCCAAAACGGAACAAGCCACAAAATCCTCGACTCTGTAAAACGTCAGTCTTTAAGTATATTTGTTCTGCCGTGTGTAGTTCCCAGCATGAGTTGGGTACGAGAACGGAGAGTTTCTTGTCGGAAGCTCGTTGCGTTGTGAGCTGTTCACAAACCATTTGTTCAATTGTTTCACGTAAAAACCATGATTCAAACACATCGTATTCTCCTGCTGGCTTGCTTCCTTGTTGCCACCGGCATTTCAGTTGCACACAGCAACGACAGATCTGCAACTATGCAAGAGCATGTGCAATTCCTCTCTTCGGAAGAACTCGCAGGTCGCAAACCTGGGACGGCAGGTTTTGACAAAGCTGCCGAATATGTTGCCAAACACTTCGAGGAAGTTGGCGTTGAGACTGTTCCAGGAGCAGATGACTATTATCAACCGTTTTCTGTTGAAACATCTGTGTCCGCAGGTGAGAACAACACATTGGATTTTCACGTACTTGTTGTGCGTCGCGGACTGCCAAAAGAACAAGGAAAAGTCTTTACTCGATCGTGGACGGCTGGAGAAGATTTTACTCCACTAGCTTTTAGCGACATCGCCACTGTCGAGAATCTTCCTATTGTGTACTGCGGATACGGAATTTCTGCCGAAGAAGTTGGTTACGACGACTACAGCGATATAGATGTCAAAGGCAAGGTTGCTGTCATCTTGCGCGGGTCCCCGTTGCACAACAACTTTCACGGTCCACACGACGAAAAAATATGGAGCGACACGTCGCAACTGCTCAACCATATTAGTCTGCGCAACAAAACCACAAATGCTCGTGAAAAAGGCGCTGCAGCCGTTTTGTTTGTGACACCGCTTGGGGATTCAGCCAATGTGCTCATGCCACTGAGTATGTCTGACCGCGGTCACAACACAGGAATTCCTGTGATGCATGTTAATCGGTCCTCGCTTGCCAAAATCTTCCCGCGCAATAAGTCCCTGAAATTGCTTGAAGATCAAATTCGCAAAACGATGTCGCCTAAGAGCTTTGAGCTCGAAGACACCAAGGTTTCACTGTCAACCGATGTTTCATACGAACAAGCGCAAACGCACAATATCATTGGCTGGATACCAGGCACAGATGCGAGTCTCAAAGAAGAGTGGATTGTTGTAGGAGCGCATGTTGACCACTTGGGTATGGGCGGTGCTGGATCGCTGCACGACAGCGACGAACCGACCATTCACCCCGGCGCTGATGACAATGCCTCAGGTACCGCTGTTATGATGGAAATTGCTGCTGACATTGCCGAAAATCCACTGAAGAGACCTGTTCTTTTTATGGGCTTCTCAGCCGAAGAAATGGGTTTGCTCGGTTCAGCTCACTATGTGAAAAATGCTCTTATTCCGCTTGAGAAGACAGTCTTTATGTTGAATCTCGACATGGTTGGACGCAAGGAAGACGGCGAGTTGAATGTTACCGGAACAGGTTCGAGCGACAGCTGGGCGCAATTGCTCGACAGCATGGAGAATACATTTGCCAATGTTACTGCCCGTTCAAAAGACGGCGTCGGACGCTCAGATCATTCGAGTTTCTACCTCGAAGAAGTTCCAGTTTTGTTTTTCTTTACAGGGCTACACGCAGACTATCACAGACCAACAGATACGTGGGAAAAAATCAACTACAAAGGAATGGACACCGTGCGCATGATGTCCCATTTTGTCCTGAATCATGTTGGCAATCTAGACACTCCACCGAAGTACACGAAAGTGGCTTCAGACCCGCACTCTGGCGGCATGCGTGCTCAGAGTCGTTGGAAGGTTTCTGTAGGTACAATTCCGGATTACTCTGACAACCCAGACGGTATGCGTATTACAGGCGTACGTCCTGGAAGTCCGGCTGAGAAGGGCGGCATGCAGGGTGGTGATGTTATCGTCAAGTTTGGAAACACCACGGTAAAAAATATCTACGACTATATGCATGCGTTGCAGGGCCTTAGCCCAGGAGAAGAAGTTGAGTGTGTCGTATTGCGCGAACCACGCGGCGAAAAAGTGACACTAACGATCAAAGTAGTTGCGAGGTAGTGTGAATGCTCTTTGAAGGTCCTATGCACCTTGAAAAACACGCAATTGCAACACCGTGGGTGCGTCGAATTCACCTCGACTATCGCACGGTGTTGCAACCCGTACGCAGACCAGCTTTGTTGGTGTTGCACGGTTTCAAGGGATTCAAAGATTGGGGCTTTTTCCCATGGCTATCTGAGTCGTTTGCGCAGCGCGGATACCATGTTCTAACGGCCAACTTTAGCGGTTGCGGTGTTGTGCCTGGCGAAGATTCATTTGCTGATAAAGACGGATTTGCCGAGAACACTATAAGTCGTGAATTGCAGGAAGTTGAGCTGATAGTCGACAACATTCTCAATGGCGATTTGAATACGGTATTGAAGAGGTACGAAAACTGGGACGGCACTGTGCACATACTCGGTCACTCCCGTGGTGGCTCAGTTGCGCTGCTTGCAGGACTGCATGTTGGCGGTATCGACAAAGTTGTGTCTTGGTCAGCTCCGGCAACATTTATGCGCTTTACAGAAAGACAAATTGCGTTGTGGCAAGAGAACGGACATTTTGAAATTCAGAACAGCCGCACCGGGGAGACACTGAAGATGAATGAAACGTATTTACGCGACATCATCAACAACGCAGAAACACTGAATATTCAGCAAGCGGTTCAAAACGCGAAAGTACCAACGCTCCTTGTTCATGGAACAGAGGATGTAACTGTCAAGATCTCTGAACTCGAGAAGTTGATGTCGCAAGCGCACCCAGCCACCGTGCTATCACAGCGCATAGCTACAGCAGGTCATACATTTGGAGCTGTGCATCCATTCAAGGGACCAACTCCCGCTCTTGAACGAGCCTTTGAACATTCATACAACTTCCTCGAAGGTGCACACCTAACATCATGATAGTACGTTTCGCTCAAGTTGTTGGATGCTTTGCTTGTCTTATGTGCTGCGCCTGTGAAGTATACACTCTTTCTCCTCACACTCCAACTGGCCGTCCACACCCCGGATTCACCGCCACAACGAGTGAAAGTGCAGTCTATTTGTTTTCAGAAGAGTTGCACAATCACAACTTCCATGCTGCTGCGAGCATGCTTGCCCCACATACTCTCGCTCCAGATGCACTCTCACGGTCATCTAGAGTTCCAGATATGGCGAGATTGGCACATGTACTCGATGGCAAACCAATAACAGATGTACATGTAGACACACTCTCTGATTCGCAGCACATTGTTACCGCTATGTACAACTACTACCAACCAATAACATTTGGTACAGTTCGCTTGCAAGAGATTTGGTATGTGGCCTCTTTCACTGGTATTGCTCCCCAATCTCAACCTGTTGTTGAACCAGTAGACTGATTCTTCGGGTTTTTCCTGTAGTTTTGCATGACTGTGTTGCGATCGGTGGTATCGTCCCATGTACATCAACACATCAATTCCTTTAAGCCAGTATTAGCTATTCACGTTGCGCTGAGATAATGAGTACTCTACCACATATTCGAATTCTAACCAATATTGCTGTTGCGTGCATAGCGATGTTGCTACTGCCAACGAGTGCTCGGAGCACGGATTCCACGTCTACAAACACAGCACTGTTCAAGGCATTTGATATAGGTGGATTCTCCGAGCGTGACCTCTCAATGCCAGCGGACTACTACGCAGATGACCCACAACGCAAACGCATTGTGAAACACCTGTTTGAGCATCCGCTCTCACTTCATGCTGAAGCTGCGACTATAAAAGACAGTGCTGTTGCCAGTGTCCGTGCAACATTCGCAAAGTCCCTACAACTGCTCGATAGAACCTCAGACATTCCAACATTCGGCAATGTTGTCATGTCGGCAAAAGACTTAGACAGCCTTCTAGGAGTTAGGCTCGATACAATTTGCAACAATGCAGAATCAGCGCTCTTGCGCAGAAGCCTCTCACAACTCGTAAAGCTCGCGAACAAAACTGCACGTGCACGTCAGACTATTGACAGTGTTCACCTCGATGCCGTCCTCTCAAAAGCTGACTCTCTCCTGCTCAATTCTGAGGATGGTCCTTCAGATATTTACACTTCTCGACAGGCTCAGCGCGAAGCACTCGAATCTGTCCGCACATATTTCCAGTTGGTTGATTCAGCAATGGATACCCTTGATGATATGTATGGAATTGGGATGGCAGCCTATGAACACGCAGCTATCATTGCCGAACAAACGTCTGCGCTAGATTCCGCCGACTTGAGACTCATCAGCAATCACGAGTTTGAAACACCTTATGGACGAGTGGCTATTGGTGGATTGGAAAGCAATGTGTATTGGGGAGATTATTTTCTTATTGTTGATGTCGGTGGAGACGACGTGTATATGCACGGAGACCATGACAAACACGAAGCTGCACGACACCCAATTCGCATGGTGTTGGACCTTGCCGGCAACGACAGATATGCTGGTGGCGATTTTGCCGTGGCTTCTGCCGTGCTGGGCACATCAATCATTATCGATCGTCAGGGAAATGACTCGTATGCCGGACGCGACTTTAGCGTAGGCTCTGCGTTGTTTGGTTTGGCAATCCTGCACGATATGAGTGGTAATGACACGTATAATGGGAGAACATGCACGCAAGGTGCAGGTGCATTTGGTATTGCCATTCTACAAGACGATAATGGCAACGATGTGTATCGCGCAGCGAGTCAAGGGCAAGCCTTTGGCTTTAGTGAAGGAGCGGGTTGGCTCGTTGACAAACAAGGAAGCGATACATACATAACAGCTAGCCCTTTTGTGGATTACCTGCGATACTCAGACCATTTTGTTGCGTTCACTCAAGGAGCGAGCCTTGGCTTTAGACCAATAGCTAGCGGAGGTTTTGGACTACTTGTCGACGCTGCAGGTGCAGATACATATATCACAGACATATTCGGGCAGTCAACATCATACTGGTACGGCATGTCGGTTCTATATGACTGTTCTGGCAACGACAGATACCAAGCATATCAATACGCGCAGGGTTCTGGCGTTCACTTAGCCCATGCAATTCTTATCGACAGTGCCGGTGACGATCACTATTTCTCACACGGAGTTTCCCAGGGCTGTGGCCACGACGTCGCCACGGGCATACTCTATGATTATAGTGGCGACGACGAATACATTGCCGAGAGCCTGAGTCAGGGTGCTGGCAACGCTGATGCAGTTTCCATATTGGCAGATGGCATGGGAGATGATGTGTATGTGTCGCGCAATCAAGGCAACACACAAGGCTTTAGCGATTTCAGAAGAGATTTCGGCATGTTCGGTGTCCTCGCCGATGTAGATGGCAACAACATCATAGGAACGCAGCAAACTCGCGAACAATTGAAGTCCACATGGGGTGTCGCCTACATACAAAACGGTGAAGTTGAGATTGCAGTTAACAACGCTGCTGCTGCATCGAATTCTTCTCCAGAAGTACAACTCACTGCCTCGGCTGACAGTTTGTTTATTCAGGCAAGTGCTGCTCCGTTCTCAGTACAGCACAATGTAGAACCCGCTCGCGATTCTTTGGTCGCACTTCGGGCTGAAGGACTCTACTACGTAGCACAATACATGAACACTGAGCTAGCACGAGAAAGGCATGCAGTCGAGGCAATTCTTAGGAAATACTACGACACTGACACCGCAGCAATCACGCGCCTCTTGAAGGATAGTATTCACTCCCCTAACTCGCGCACAGCCTCCATGGCTCGTCGTGTTGCCGGACGATTACGTGTAGATGCAACCGTTGGTGATTTACTTCAACACATTCGCGATACTTCTTGGCATGTGCGCTCAAGCTGTGTTTTGACAATAGGCAAAATTAAACCTGATTCTGTAGACAACAAGCTCGTGAAAACCATTGTAGATGCTGTCCAGGATTCCAGCTACATGGTGCGCAAACGCGCCTCTTTTTCCAGTGGTGTTTTTTGGCGCGAATTGTCTCAACGCCAACTCAACGCGCTCGTTAACAACAGTGAGTTTAACGTCCGCGCCCACTTTGCTGAAGGAATTGTTCGCAGCAAAGACACGTTGAGTGTTGCCGATGTAAAAATGTTGCTACATGTGCCGACTAGCGAATCTGCAAGAGCAACAATCGTGGCGGCCTTTGTACACATCGAGCAGTCAGAAGCTATGAAAGAACTGTTACTCACGTCAGTTCCTCGGTACAGCAAACGCATTAAACGCCACTGCATTGCTGCATTAAAACGGGCGAGCAGAAGCAACGAGTACTTTAACGATGTACTACATCAGTTCGACTAATGCTGCACAGTACATACACATTACAACGCATAGCGCGTGACTTGGATGCGCGCATTTCTGGATTAGAACTGCTGACATGTTTTTCTCAAGTACGCTCTACCTTGATCTGTGGCTTTGCTTCGCCGTCAGATGAAGTGTGGCTCGAAATAGACGTTTCCGGTGCGCTCTCTACATTGTTTGTGCACGAACAATTCAATCGTGCTAAACACAATACAATAGACCTCTTTCCAAATCTCATTGGGCAGAAAGTGAAGCGCGTGGTTCAACCAGAGAACGAACGTGTTGTAGTTGTGGAGTTTGACACAGGCAGCACGATGACATGCGTGTGTTTTGGTCGGATTTCCGACAATGTTTTTGTTCACCACAAGGGCAAAGTGACCTCCCTCAACAGCGAAGGAGAATCACCTGAATTTGGCAGCAGACCATCCTTGCCCTTAGAGCCTGACTCTTCTGACAGCATCAAGAAACATGTGCAGACTACGCGTACATTGCTCGGCTCACCGCTTGTGACATCCATTTGTACACACATAGGCGTGGCCCCATCAACCTCAATGTCGGCCTTGTCTGAACAGCAATTTGTTGCGCTAGTTCAGGCTATTGGGGCACTGAAACATCACATTCAAACTGCGCCAACGCCCTGGTGTGTGGACGGAGAGCACGAATTCGCATTAACCAGCTCTTGGGAACGAGAGTGCCGTCATCAACCGCAAGAATTGTATCGCGGTATTGCAAAGGTCGTGCTTCGTAACCGCGGTGTCGCGAGCATCAAGTCTGAGCGCGAATCGACGCATAGGTCGCTCGTTCGCAAGCTGAACAAGATTCGAAAACTGGCAGGGGATATTCACGAGCAAGATATTCTGCAGCGGGCTGAACGGTACCGTATGTTTGGACACATCCTGCTGGGTCAGCCCAATTCTTCTGTGCGCGGTGAAGACACCTTAGAGACGCAAGACTACGAGAATAACAGCGTTGTGATTCCATTGAAATCAAAGTTGTCTTTGAGCGAAAACGCACAGACTTTTTTCGAGAAAGCAAAAAAGAGTGAGCGTGAACTTCAGGTTCGTCGCAAACGACAACAGCAAGCTGCGCAAGAGTTGGATCACTATGAACAAGCACTTGTCACGCTTGAGAGTGTTCACGGCTACAAGGCCCTCCAAAAATTTTATACACAATACCCGGAGTTCAAACCTCGGATGCAAGATCAAGGCAACAGTACAGCGCAATACAGAGAATTTGATCTAGGCGAAGGATA
>JAUHYX010000056.1 GCA_030426285.1 bacterium | reverse complement strand
CAAATATAATTTGGTAATTATTTTTTGTTGGAGGCTGTCATGGTGCAGTTTGTTGAGGGTGCGACTTAGCGCGGCAAACGCGGCAGAAGAGGAAGCCGTAATGCCGCTGAATGCTTCCGAAACCCCATTACTGGTGATTGATCTGGACACGGTGGAACGCAAGTACCGCCGGTTGGCTGCTGCCATGCCGGAGGCACACCACCATTATGCTATCAAGGCTAACCCGGCACCGGGTGTACTGACGCGCCTGCGTGACTGCGGAGGCTATTTCGAGGTCGCCAGCGTGAACGAAATCGACATGTGCCTGAGCGCCGGGATTACGCCGGAGCGCATCCTCTACGGCAACCCGCTTAAAAAAGCGACGGAAATTGCGATGCTTCATCTACAAATACGGCTGTAGCCTCCTGACCCCGCAACTTCTCGTAGTTCGGGTCGCGAGTAATGTCTGCCGCATAGAAAATAATCGTATTGTCATTGACGCACTCCCAATAGTCGGTGGTCTTCTTGATAACTAGAGCTGGGTCAAACCACGTCCCGAATGAGGTTTGTGTAGAAAGTTTTAAGGTCGTGAAATGTTCTCGCATGACATACAATCGTGCGCCTGAAACCGAGCTGACAATCCACTGGTAAACACGTGCTGCACCTACTGTTTTGCCACCACCTTTTGCACCACCAAAGAGTGTATACAAATGGCTGTTAAATGATTCCCATAGCTCCATTTGATTGCGAGTTACCGCAGAATAGTCGCGCATCAGCCTTTTTCTCCGATGGGTGTCGGGGGCTTATATCGGATCTCCACTTCACCTGAATGCTCGACTTCTTGCTTCTCGACATACCCGCGATCCTTGAGTTTTGTTTTGGCGTAAAATATGATAGCTCTAGTGTCGCCTTCATCGATCTTTTCAAGAAGCTTGTCTTCTACGAAGTTCCCAATAGAACTCAACATATATTCTAGATTCTGCTGAATAAATATTGAGTTCTTGATTCTACCACGAAGACCAGATTCCGACATCCCTAGAAATTGTGCTGTGGCTTTGCGATTGCCGTTGCAGACATATAGAGCATCGACAATCTCGTAGTCCTCATAAGGTCTTCTTCTACCACGTGGTGCCTTCGTAGGATCTATGTATTTCTTAGCCATTGGAAGCCACCCCCTTAACGTAGTTGTAAACTTGCCTAGTTGTTACACAAAACTCCTTCGAGCACTTCTGATACGCCTCTACGGTTGACTGCCCATTTGAAATAACCTCACAGAATCTAGCCACTACTATCCTGGCTTTGAGTTCGTTTATCATGTGAGGCTCAATCGTGATTGTCGCTCCTGCATAGTTCGTTATGATTGCTCCGCTCTTCATTGGCGGCAGTTAAACATTTTTTGAAAAAAATTTCAACCCCAAGAATGGATATTGCCTGCGTTATGGAAAAATGGTTCAAAATATTGAAGTCAGGCGAGCACGTAGACGCAAATGGAACGCACGTGACCTTCTCTGAAGGGGATATACACGCATTTGCTGACAAGTACAACACTCAGCCAGATGAAAGCCGTCACAGAGCACCATTAGTTTTTGGCTCCCATAAAGACGGCCCTGCTCATGGTTGGGTGGATCAGCTAAGGGCAATTACTGAAAAGGGCACAACGTACTTGGAGGCCAAATTCTCTGAGGTGCAAGATGCCGCAAAAGACATCCTCAGTAAGGGCTTGTTTAAGTACCCGAGTACTGCATTGTATGGTGGTGGGCTTGTACGCCACGTTACTGTTTTAGGAGCGACCCCACCTGCAATTAAAGGGCTTGACAGGATTAGCTTTTCAGAAGGTGAACAATTTGCAGAATATACACTTACACAATCCGAGGGCAACCCGGTGAATAAAAAGAAACCCGTAGATGGGAACGCGACAGCAACCCCGGAAGGCGATCCAGAAGGAAAGAGCGGCGATACGAAGGACCCGGCTACTCAATTCTCAGAATCCGACTTCCAAAAGCAAATGGCTGAGATGCAAAAAGAGTTGAAGGAAGCAAAGCAGAAGAATTCCGAATTGGAATCAGTGATCTTTTCAGAACGAGCAGATCGAGAGAAGGTTGATTTCCGCACATTCCTCGACGATAAAGCCTCATTCATGCCAGATGCAGTAAAAGAAAAACTCACTCTGGTGTTTAACGAACTTTCAACCGAGCAATCTTTCGAATTCTCGGAAGGTGACAGCAAGGTCAAGCAAAGCCCTCGCGAAGCACTGAAGAGTGCAATTGAAGCTTTACCAAACCCAATGCTCTTCCGAGAGTACGAGGGCGGCAATGATCGTAGTACCGATGATTCAAAACGGGCTGAAGAAGACATGAAAAATATGTTCGGTGGAGGTAAGTAATGGCTGTAGTCAAAGACAATTATGGACCCGATGAAACAGCTATTGGTAAGCTCAAGCATTTGGTAATCGATGGCTTGCCTGCTGCAACGTGGCCAGTCACGCTAGCAGAAGACGCAGCATTGACTGACGATGTAGTTGCCGGCACTGTCCTAGGTAAAATCACCGCGAGCGGCAAGTATGCGCCGTATGACGATACAGCAGATGACGGCACCGAAGATGCCGTTTGCATCCTTGCACAGGATGCTAATGTTTCGACAGGTGATCGCTACGTAACGGCATATATGATGGGCGAATTTAGAGAAGGCGCATTAACCGGCATTGACGCTAATGGCAAGGCCGACCTTTTGGCAAACAAAATCTTTGTAAGGGGATAACATGAGCTTTCCATCAGAATTACTTAGGCCGCGTTACCTGAGCACGGTAGTCAATGATCCGCATATGAACGTACCTGGTCTAATCACCAGTATGTTCTTCAGCACTACAGTCACGTCAACCTCTGATACTATTGATATCAGAGAAGACATTGGCAAAGGTGGCATGTCCAAACTTATTCAATCCGTCCACGCTGCCCATGCGGTTGGTGGTGGTACTGCTAAAGTAAGGTCGTACAAATTGCCAGTGATTAGAGAGAAGAAAATCATAAAAAGTTCTGACCTCAACGCCTTGTCTGTACCTGGCTCGGTGTATCCGTCAGGCAAAAACCGAAATGACGAAATGAAGCGATACGTCTTAAACGAGGTGCGGAACCTCAATGACCGCTTCCACCTTCGTATGGAGGATTTTGCTATCAATATGGCGCAGGGTGGGATCACATATACAGATCAAGAGCAAGGGGTGAATTTCGAAATCGACCTAGGTTTCGACTCTGCATACACACCGACGCTTACGTCGGCTGCTGCATGGGATAACAAGGACAGCAACGGCAATAGCACGGCAGATATCGTTGCAGACATCAGGTCGTACTCAAGCCTTTTGCGCAAGTCTACCGGGGCTGGTGCTGCGGTATGTATCCTTGGTGCAGATGCCGCATCTGCGTTTTTAGATAACACCGTTGTCCAAAAGAAGCTCGACACGAACAACTTTAGAACTGGACAATTGGTCGTTGGTGAAAACACGTATCTCGGCCGTTTTGCCAATGTCGACTTTTATGAGTACGCCGATTACTACCGTGCCGATGATGGCTCTGTAAGTCAGATTTTTCCTGCTGACAAAGCGATATTTTTCCCGAACCGAGCTGTATATGGTGGTGCGCGATACTTCGGCCCCGTAGACGAAGAAGAGCAACGGTTTATGGGCGGCATTTTTGCAAAACAGTACGAGATAAACGATCCGTCTGGACGCGTATTCTTGATCGAAGCGCATGCACTCCCAATCCCCAAATATCTAAACTCTACTGTCGTTGCGACGGTTGTCTAACGAGGTGTACATGAACGCTATATTAAAAACGGATATCCAGATTAAGAGCGGTAAGCCAATCATTCCAGCGGGAACGATTGTAGGCACAAACAAGAAGTACTGCAAAGTACAACTCGCGAAAGCAGAGATTGAAACACTCTTACGCCGTAATTACGCTGAATTGGTTGAGGAAGACTTCGGTTCGACGGAGACAAGCACAGATGAAGATAGAGAAATTGGTTCTCCAGAGGGTGATGGTGAAGACACTCCTGTAGTTGATGGTGGTGAGGTTCCTGAAGAGTCATAGCCGGCTCTTTGGTGTACTCCTGGCACACAGTGGAAGGACCGCGCTTCGGAGTGATGACGGGCGCGGTCTTTTTTTTAACCCAGAAGGAGCAATATGGCTTACTGCGTACTCAGTGACATTCTCGACAAGGTCGATGAAAGCAACATTCTTCAGCTTGTCAAAACCCTAGACTCAGAGAAGACTTCTTTCGATGAGGATGAAAAATCCGGGGTTTCAGAATCTGTCGAATCTAAACTCATAAAGAAAGCAATCGCGGCAGCAGAACTTGCGGTGAATAGAATCTTGAGAGACAGAATCCCGCAGTGCCCCTTTGAAGACGGGAGCGTCCCACAGGACATTGTGGTCTTAACCGCTGATATCGCGATTCACAATCTTTATCAGCGACACAATGTCGATGAAATGCCTGAGAATGTCCTAGAGATGCACTATAGGGCATTAAAAGACCTGAGGCGAATTGCAAGTGGTGAAGACGTTCTAAGCATTGGCGCAGACTCACAACCGGTAAGAACCTTCTCGAACAAGACTAGATCCTCGAAAATTCTCAACGCAGAGCTCATGGGGCGGTATTGATGATCGAAGCACTTGCACAGCGAATAGTGAGCCACATCAGGGATGAATTCCCTGGCATTGATTGCGGAATAGACTACGAACGTTACGTAGCCACAAAGACATTTTCGGGGGCACACAATGTCAAAATAGCCCCTTCCGTAGGTGATAGATTTGAGCCCGCAGGTGGGGGCAAATCAAGGCGGATTGTTGGGATTCAAGTGGTTGTCGCCGGAAAGGAAAGCGACGCGGCCGTTGTTTTTGAGAGGGCTGAGTCTCTGATTCAAAGCATCTCTGAGAGCAGAACTCTGCCAGGTGGCGACTTCACACAGCTCTGGCCTATCTCCACTGAACGACAGTCGATTGATGGCGGAGTAATACAGCGCATAAAGTTTGAAGCGAGGCAAAAGAGGTTATGAGCTATACAACCTTAATAAATGGTAATGCAGGGCAAAATCACACACCTGAATTCTGGGAACGAAAAGGCACGAGACGTTTCGGGATAGTATTGTCTTGGACAGGTTTCGCCGGTGGTGGGATTGACGCTATTGTCAACCTAAAAGTGTCGAATGATGGGGTCAATTGGGCGACTCTCAAGACAACTACCATCACCACCGCAAACAATGGCTCCGAGGCGATTGCGTGGGACATTGACACTGCGTTTCGTCTAGTGAAAATAGAATATCTGAACGTTTCTGTTTCTTCAGGAACAATTGTAGTGACGAGGGATTACTGATGCCTGTAGAGTACATAAGCCCGAACGCTAGTCAGAGCGGGGGAAGTGAAACGGTAGATTGGAGTGACATCGCAAACAAGCCTACAAACTTCACGACGCAAGGCAACACATTCAACGGTGCAGAACAGCTTCTACAGATTGATAGTGGCGGGAAAATCCCAGCACTGAGTGGTGCGAATCTAACTGCATTACCTCCTGAAGTAACGCTTGAGGGCAACACATTTAACGGATCAGAGCAGTTAGTGAAGACTGACGCTGTTGGCCGCCTTCCTGCTCTTAGTGGTTCACTACTCACTGAACTTCCTTCTAGCGTGACTACAGAGGGCAATAGCTTTAACGGAAACGAGCAACTTGTTAAAACCGATAGCTCTGGGCGTCTGCCCGGTCTCGATGGCTCGCAACTTATAAACCTACCGTCAACTGGTGGTCCAATAGCTAATGTGTGGCGAGAGTCGAAGACTTCGAGAGATGCATCACCTGCCACGAAGTCTCTATTGACTTCAGATAGTGTCTCTCCAAGTAGCACAGATAATGTGCTCTACTTCACCTGCACGCTCGCAATTTTCGGGTCAGATGGCGACAAAGTAAGACTGCTCCTTAAGGACGGTTTGTCTAACGCCTATGACACAACAGTGGTCGCGAATGGCTCTATTCAGTATGTCACACTGACAGGGTTCCGAGGCATTTCGAACACAGACGCACGGGTATTCAAACTTGAGTGCAATACAGCTGATGGATCGATTGTATTCCTGCCAAATAGTACAGATCTCGCAGGGACTCAGCAAACTCGTGCCGACTTAGTGATAATGGAAATGACTTTGAGTTAAATCATGTGCGAATGCACATACATACATTTTAGAGGTTTAGACATGGCAGCTTTCACAGTAGAGTTCGGAAAAGAATACGACATTAAAAAGTGTGGCTGGGGCCGCGAGCGAATTCGTTGCTCTGAATTAGAAGACAACGGGTTCTCGTATCGCATTCATAGCGAGACATTACAAGATGGTGTTTGGAGTGAATTCGACTTGCTTTCTCCTAAAAGCAACATCGACAATGTTACCGCGAATGGCTTTGACATTGTCCACAAAGGGCTGTTCAGTTTCCCTTGCATCAAAGAAGTAGTTTAACCTGACTACCAGAAGAGGCGTCCGTCGCTGCATACGGTCGCCTCTTCTTCATTTGGATCAACCACTATGAGAGACGCCAGCATAGAAGATTTCTACTCATACGATGTGTCTGTCACGTTGAACGAAGAGTTCGATGTAGCCAGAGCGTTGGCCATGTATTCAGAACGGTTCGGAGAACTATTGTGCGATGGAGACGGCGACATTCTATTTGAATCAGCTCCAAGAGATGATGTTCTAGAAGCCGTCTATGACATGGGGCTTTTCGAAAAAAGTAACGATTCTCCTGAAGGACAATATGTAGTTGATGCATTCTTCAACATTGATTTGTCACTTAAAGCAACGCGCAGATTACTGCTGAATTAGAGGGGTTAGATGGAACAGAATTGGCTCACATACTTGACGGCCGCAGGAGTGAACTTCGGTGCGATTGTTTGGGGTGGCATTGTGTTTTTTCGGCAATTGCGGCGTGATCGTGCGGCATCCTTACGACGGATTGAGGAAACAGCGCGTGAATCGGCCGATCACAAAGCCGAAGTGCTGAGCCGAATCAACACAGTAGAACAGGAATTACGAGCTCTTGATAGAAAGCAATCTGAACAGCGTCAAGAGTCGAGAGAAGACATTATCAGTCTACACAAGAAACTAGATGATCTCATTATGACGCAGGTGAAATGATGAACCTAGAAGAATTAAAGCAGGCTAAGCAGACTCTCGACGACGCTTCAGCAATTATCAATGGCAAGAAAGCAGAAGAAAGTGACGAAGATCCATCCTTAAACAAAATTCGATGGTCCTTCGCAATCGGCTTTTTCATCTCTGCCAATATTGTGTGGGTTGCTGCACTCAAGTTCTTTCCAAATTTCGCAGTTCCAGCATTCTCGTACTGGTTTACTGCATTTGCCTTTTTACTCATTTTAGGGATAGACACCTATGCTTTCCCAAATCGTGACACGCTTAGCCGGGCAGTTAGTACTTCAGTCGGTGCCGCACTGGTGTTTGTGGGGATTGCTATCACTGTTGGCGTTGGTCTACTTTGTGGAGCCGGAATTATTGACGTTGTCAACGTCACCGAAAACCCAACAACCCAACAACCCAATACGATCGAGCTCGAAGTTGATCCGCTCGATGAGCCAATTCCAGGGATGGGCGGAGAGCGGAAATAACCGAGGGGAACTACCAGACAGAGTAAACACATTTGTGGGTGCTCCGTTGGGTTCGCCTTGGTGTGCAAGCTTCCTCTCTTGGAGTCTACATAGGTCTGGCACGCGACTACCGAAGGTACGCTCAGCCCGTGCTAGAAGCTTCATCGTAGACAATTATTCGGTGAAAGCTCAAACAGTCGCTTTTGGCCTCTTCACCCCGAAGCCCGGCGACATCGTCGTTTGGAAGCGCGGAGGTGGTGGGCACGTCGACGCAATCATCCGATGGGATGTAGAATCTGGTGAGGTGATTGGTGGAAACGTCTCGGACGCAGTAACTAAGAGGCAGGCCTCATTGACAAATAAATTCTCCACAAGCCGAATTACACATTTTACAAGGGTGCATCAATGAGTGAAGACCTACAAAAAGTTGTCGTTGCTGCCGTGACAGCACTCATATCATGGGGTATCGGCGAGTTGACCTCAAGCAGCAGTGATACTGCCGTGCAGCCTGTCCAAACTGTGGACACATCCATAGTAATCTACTACCCTACAGAAAGGCTTTACCTCGACTACTTTCAAGATCTTGATACAGTCACTGCAAACGGCACACGGATAATCGTCGACTTTCAGCCAGATAGCCTACTAGTGGAGTCAATGCCAAAGCCGGACACAATAACAATACAAACTCAGAGGATAGGGAATTGACATGGAAAGCATACTTAACACAATCGGCGAAAACTGGTTCGCATTCACAGTAGCATCAATCATAGTTGCATACGCGGTGCTCTATCTCCGCAAAGTATCACGTGAGTGGGATATCGACACGTCAGACCTTCAAGATAAGCTTGGAGAAGTGCCTGATAAAGCCCGAGAAATGGCAGACCAAAAGAGCAGAGGTACATCCTCAAAGATACTACTCATTGCTGTTGGTTTGGGAGCAATGACAGCATGCAATGCTTTGGAGCTCACAAAGTACCAGTACAAGAATGGCGAAGTGGTTGTGTCAACAGACGCGGTTGTTTTTTACGTGCCATATGCAGGTGAAGGACTTGACACTATAGTCAACGGTGCTCGCGTAAGAACTTCGTGGGAGGATGCAAACAGCCGACTCATGGTGATTGTTGAACCAGAGATTACGGTAGTTGCACCTTGACGCGAGTACTTAAATATGAAGGCGGTCAAGAGCACGCAGAAGAGCTTGAGACATCGGACTTACCTGACAACTTGATTACCGACGAAAAGCTTGGTATGCAGGTAAAGGTTGGGAATCTTACAGAGCTTGGTACATCGGCAAAGACAAATATTGTCACGGCCATTAATGAAATTCTGGCATCTCTCTCAAACAATGTCACAGGAGTGGGGACGACAGGGCGGTTTGCCTTTTGGGAGAGTAGCTCGACATTGGGATCCGTTTCTAGGATGTCATTTAGTGCCGGAAGGATCAACATTTTCGACTCGACCGTCAGTACGCCTATTGACGACTGTTTGTTTGCAATTGAAGGGGAATCGCCATCCAACAACAGGTCTGCTTATCATTGGGCTTTTGCATCGTGGACAACCGCAATGTTTTGGTATTACATGGGGCCGGGACCGAGCAGTGGTTGGGATACATGTGTGCACATCCAAACTGCTCATGTTGACGATGTTGCTCTCAGGACTGTATACGGCAGGGTTGCCCACTATGCACGATTGAGCTCCGAACTAGTGCACCCTGCCTTCGAAGTAAAGGCGGAGGCAGTCAACCCAGATTGCGACAGGGATTGTGCTCATATTATTCGTGACTCTCACTGGGATCGGTGGACAAGTGAATCTGCTTTGTTGCACCTTGAGAATCAGGGAGGTGCACCGCCTGGGCCAATACTTCGCTGCACCTCATATATTGATCCAACAACTACAGAAGTTGCTTCAATCAGCTCTGAAGGGGAGATGAAGGCAAAGGGGATCCATGCTGAAGACTCCATGAAACTCGGAATTGAACTTTGGGACGCAGATTCTCAAACCACTACGATTGGCGATGACTTCGAAGCCCCTTGTATCGTGCTTGTCTCGAAATCTGTGACAACTCCAGATCTTGTTTTACCTCCAGCAACTGAGTCTACAGGCAAGCAGTTTACCATCAAGGCAGCTTCTGGAATGTCTTTGACACTCAACGGGAATGCGAGCGAAACCATTGACGGTTCAAACACGCTATCTCTCTCTGCCTTAGAGTGGGTCGTGGTTGTATGCGATGGCACTCAATGGTGGATCGTGTCTCAAGGCTGATTTTGAAAAAAATTTCATTGGCCAATCCACAAATTCCCCTTAAAAAGTTCAAACTCATTTCGTATACGAGGCTCGTATGAGTACTACAACTGTTTATGGTGGTCAGGAATCCCTTAGATTCTTTCGTGTGAAGTCTGACCACACTCAATTGCTGAAGCCAAAGCCAGATGCAACTGGTACTGCACCAACAAAGACAGAGTTTGAGTTGGTTTTGCAGTTAGTTGGTTCGGCTCAGCTGGATTTCCAAGACGATGGTACAGCAGAGATTGCATTCACTATTGGCGAACATCACGAAGATCTGACAGATTTCTTCAACAACTACCGTCCAGCAGGCTCAAGCTCAAGCCGTGGACCATTCAAGACCGATAAAGGGGCGGAGTATGGCGGTTCAGCAGGAGGTAATGCAGACCCGTTGCTTGCAGTGTATTCAGGCGGTAAAAATGCCGAAACTGAAAAGGTGCACACGCTGGTTTCGATTTGCGAACTTCGTGCTGCCTCTGGGTCTATGCAGACCGACCCTGAAAACCCTACGCAACGTACACTGACCGTCAAGACGTTGACACCAAAAGCAGATTTAGTGTTCCATGATAATGATGCCGCATCTACAGGATTCTCTGTATACGATGCAAACATTGTGGACTTTAGCACAGAGACATCCGACATTCAGCTTTCAGAAGGGGACTTGAATATTGAGTTTTGGGTTGCTGCCGGCTCAGGTGCCGCAGCCTAATAAAAAACTGGACCAACGCTTCTCGCGCCAACGGTGGCTGTTCCGGTTATTCGGGCGGCCGCCTTTGGCGTTCTTTTTAACAACTCAAACATGGCGCAACAATGAGCAAAGACCAAGCAAACATCGTTTCAATCTTTTTCCCTGAAAGTGGGAAGACCAAGCAGCTGAAGTTTAAGCGAACCTCGATTAAGGTGCGTGACGACTTACAAGACCTTGCTGATAATCATGTTCGCGAACTAGAAGCAATTCAAGGTCAATTCCCCGAAGAGGCCTTAGAATTTGTTCGGAGGCAGGAACAAGACGGCGCAGACTTACAAACCATTGTGGAGTATTCCAAAGTACCAGAAGAACTTCGTGAAAGAGTGCGCTCCCTAAAAAGACAAATAGACACTGAAACAGTCAAGCTGATTGTAGAGTCTGTGAAGGTGTTCGCTGACTACTCATCTTGCTCAGGAGAAGAGAAGGAATATATCGAAGGCGAATATGATTCTGACTTTTGGAAGGAGCAGGACTTTGTGCATTTGAGTGACAAAAACGCCTTTTTTCGCGGAGCAATTGGAGCGTGATGGCAAAGTAGTCGAAACGATGCTAAGGACATGGGTTGTCTTTAATGTTAAACAACGGAAGGAAGACACTCCAAAAGTCCCAATGTCACGCTATTTACCAAAAGAGTTCCCGCCGCTGAGGACTCTTTGCTACAATCTTGCGGGAGATGATCTCCAGGCTTATGAAAGACTGCTAACAGAGTACACGCTTGAAGAAGTATTTGAGCTGTACGCGCAAAGGCGCGCTCGATACGAATCAGAATCTAAGGGAACAATGGAGTAATGGCTGACGTCATTCAAATGCGATTCGTGCCAACGCTTGACGTTGGAGAGTGGAATAAGATTCTGAGCACTCTTAAGAGTTCGCTCGGTGACCTTGGACGTAATATCAAGCCGATAGATCAAAAGGACTTTTCGAGACCTTTAGAAAGCGGCGCGAAGTCTGCGCAAAAGGCGTCCAAAGCAATGGGGAGTCTGAACACCTCGATAACAGGCGCAACCAAGCAAGCCTCAGTCTTTACGAAAGCATTCAACTTTGCAAACATTGCCACAAGTGTCCAAGCAGTCACCAGTGGTCTCCAGGCATTCACCGGGCCATTCGTAGATCTCAACAGAGAAGTACAGAACATCGGGACTCTTGGTGTAGAAAATTTTCAAGAGTTCACAGAGCTCACTCTGGATCTATCCAAGAAGGTGCCTGACAATGCCGCTCGAATTGCGCAGGGTGCATATCAAGCGATATCGGCAGGGATATCTGGTAGCAATACAGACGTTATCAAATTTGTCGAGACTGCAAGCAAAGCCGCAGTTGCGGGGCTCTCCGACACTGAGACATCTGTAAACGCTTTGACCTCGGTACTTAATGCCTACAAGCTCTCAACAGACGATGCAGGCAAGGTGTCTGATACGTTTTTTGCAGCCATCAAACTTGGTAAAACTTCGTTTGGTGAAATGAGCTCTGCATTGGCAACGGTTGTCCCTGCGGCCGCGTCTGTTGGTGTAGGGTTTGATGAGGTTTCGGCATCGATTGCGCAAATGACAGCTTTAGGTGTTCCCACGGCACAATCTGCAACTAAAATCCGTTCGGCAATTGTTGAATTGCAGAAACCGACAGCCAATCTTGCAAAAGTCTATGAGGCTGCTGGGCTGTCTGCCAACGACATGGCCAAATTGATTGGCGAGCAAGGACTCCAAGCTGCCTTGCGTCTGGTGAAAGATGAAGCCGACAAACTTGGGCTTTCTATGACGCAGGCTTTTAGTTCAACTGAGGCTGCTGATGCAGCATTGTTGTTGACAGGTGAGAATGCAGAACGCGCTCAATCAACGCTCGCTCAGCTCAGAGAGGAAGTCGCTGGCGGTGCCGCTGGAAAGGCATTCGAGGTTGCGGCACAAGGTATTGGTGTGCAGACTGAAATTATGGTGAACAAGATCCAAGCGTTGTTTTCAGGTGTTTTTGATTATTTGGGAACCGGATTCACCACGGTCCTCAACTCCGTCACACAAATTGCACCCGCAATTCAAGGGCTCACGGGTATTGGAGCTCTTATACCTGATTCAGTCGCAGAGCAAACCACTAAAGCCGCGACAGGCATATTCAACAAGGTCAAGGGCGTTGCATCAAAATCAATTGCTGGGATTGGGGAGGTTGCTAGAACCGGCTCCGGGCAGTGGGGAAAAGACATTGCGAAGAGTATGTCGGATAGTGTCGATGTCGGCTTCAAAAAAGTGAGAACGTCTTCAGATGGCTTCTTCAAGGGGTTGCTAGGCAAGGTGAAGGGGTTTGGGGGTAAGGCAAAGAACCTTCTCAAGGGCGGTTTTTCTGGGCTCGTTGGGCTTCTAACAAACCCAGTTGGTCTTGCTGTTGCCGCAATTGGGGCAGCGACGGCTGCGCTGACGTATTTCTTCTCCGAGACCGAAGAAGGCCAAAAAATTTGGAATGAAATCAAAGAGGCGATTTCTAAGGCTGTTGATGCCATTACTGCAAGCATTATTGCGATGTGGAACTACATACAACCTGCATTGAATGCATTCATGGGTGTGTGGGAAGAAATTTGGGAGATCTTGAAGCTTGTTGGTGAGTTGATCTATACCGTAATCGTTGCGCAATTCAAGGTACTTTACACAGTAGTGAGTACTATTGTTGGGGTCGTGGGGGATTTGATTGGTGGATTCCTAGAGTGGATTGGTGTTGCTGACTCAGGTGGGAGTGTGATAGACACACTCGTAGGGTTCTTCAACAACCTCAAGGCTGTGTTAGGATTTGTTCGACAGGGCTTCAATGGATTGATAAACGTCCTGAAATTCTTTGTTAGTCAGGTACACCAGGCAATAAAGAATTTGAAGAGTGGGGATTTGATCGGGATTGTCAAGCAAATGGCCGGTTTCGGGGATGGGGTTGCAACTGCCTTCAAAGATGGCGTAAGTGAGGTACGTGTAGACCAAGTAGCGAGTGGCCTAGTTGAACAAATTGAGGCTTCTCTGCAACCTGGCATTGAATCAGTTTCCAAAATCGCAGGAGCTACCCTTGCAAAAGGATTAATATCCGAGGAAGACAAAGCGAACGCCGTCTCTCAAATTGACGAAGTCATTGTCAAACAACGCGCGTTACTGGACAAGGCTCGTAAAGACTTGGATAAACGTTCAGATCTCAGTGAAAAGGAGCGTGCTTCTGTCTTTACTCAGCTTGAACAATCTGTCACGAAGACAATTGAAGAAGAAGTGGCAAAGCGTGAACAGATCGTCACCAAATACAATGAGCAAGTAGCCAAAAACGCCAAGGCCGAAGAGAACTCAGCTCTGGCGGCTGTTAAGAACGCAAGTGCCGCAAAGGAAAAAAAAGAGTCCGCATTAGAGTACTTAAAACTCCAGAAGCAAGAATCTGATTACGCTTATCGCCTTTGGGAAGTGCAGCAAGACACCATTCGGCTACAGGACGGCAAAGCAAAAACAACTAAAGACGAAGTCACCGCATCGAGCAAACGACTTGACAACATGGTTGCATACAAAGAGTCTCTTGAAGAGGCGCTAAAGCGGGGGCACGCTCTAAAGGAAGTTGTTGACGAAGCTGGCAACAAAAAAAC
Organism: bacterium; assembly: GCA_030426285.1. GTDB lineage: Bacteria > Bacteroidota > Ignavibacteria > Kapaibacteriales > UBA7675 > JAUHYX01. The sequence continues at coordinate 2,029 of JAUHYX010000056.1, read as the reverse complement.
TGTCAAGGTTGAAATTGACAAAGACGAACGCAAAGAAATTAAAGCTCTTGTTGATGAGTTGGGGCACGACATTGAGGTTAGTGGTGAACGGCTCAAAGCACTAAAGATCAAGGCAGAGCTCGATGACAAAGCACTAGAGGCGATCAAACGAGATATTGCAATAGAAACGGCAAGGATCGATATAGACCTAGGTGTTGGCTCTGACAAAGAGCTCCTAGAAGCACTGGAAGCAAAGGAGCTTGCCATTGAAACCGAGCTTAAAGCACCTGGACTTGATCCAGCAAAGCGAAACGAGCTCGCTAGATCGTTGTTGTCTATTCAAAACGAAGTGCAGTCAATCTCTGACAAACAAGAGTTGCAACGCCTTGGAACCATCAAAAATAGCGCAGAGAGGGAGCGTCAGATTCGGTTATTTGAGCTTGAGAAATGGAAAAGTGCAGAGATTAAAGCAGCTCAAACAAATGCAGATGCCAAAGAGCAAATAGAGCGCGAGTACACCAAGCGTAGAGTACAGATCCTAGATGAAGCACTCCGCAAGGAGAATAGTCTGCGTGGGGGGCTAGTCCGTGGTTTAGACAACTACCTCAAGACTATCCAAGACATAGCAAACGCCGACTCAGGACGTGTCGCCGACATTGAGAGAGAAATTGAAGCCATCGAACAGCGAACACGTATCGAAGAAGAAGCATTTATCACTGGAGAGACAAATTACAAAGACTTCCTCGCTCGCAGGGAACAGCTAGAACAAGAGAAATTGGACAAAGAGAAACAGCTCGCAGAAGAGGCTGTTACTTTCCAGAAACTTCTACGAGAAGGCTTAATTGCTTCATTCGAAGAGCAAAACCAGATATTCCGCACTCAAATGTCTGAGGCGATGCAAGGCGTTCGTGAGTCGTTCTCTATCGAAGGCGACACAATAAAGGCTAATTGGGACTCGGTGACTGAAAATCTTGGTAAGGCAGCAGAGGCCGGTTTGGGGGTTGTAGCAACCCAAATCGGGCAGATGATGGCACAAGGCGGCTCAGCAATGGAGGCCATGCGCGTTGCCGGTCTGAATGCGATTCTAGACATGGCAACTAACGCAATCACTGCGAATGTACCAGTTATCATGGCGACAGCGGCAGGGATATTGGGGCCTATTGCGGGGCCTATTGCAGCCGCAGCATTGATTGCTTTAGTGACAGCGGGGTTGCAGACGGCTAAAGCCCAGGTAAACGCGTCGATTCAATCGAAACAAGAAGGCGGGTTCATCGAAGGGGCGCACGCCCATGTTCATGCGAACGAAGAGGTAGGCAAATACGGTAGCGTCGTAGGGCGCGAGTTTGTTGTCAGAGCACCATTTGCATATAAGAATCGCGAGGTTTTAGATAAGCTGAACCGAGGTGTCTCGATTGAGAAAATCGTTGAAGAAAAGAGATTGCCTACGCTTCTGGCGATCGATGAACAACAAAAGTCCGAGAATTTGCGCAAAGAGAATGTAGAGTTGCGTAGTGCACTTAAGGAAAACGGCAAACTCATGGAAGAAATTCGTGACGGCATACACTTTTTAGCTGCTGAACATAGCTTGCAGGCACGCCATGAAATCAAAGGTAAATTCATGCTAGAGGGGACAAACCTTGTTGCGGCCGTACAAAAAGCCATGCAGAAGGAGGTCTACTAATGGCTGTTGGACCTTATGAGATTGACATTTTTTACACCCAGAACGAAGATGGTACAGAATCGGCTCTCAACTCTGGAACAAAGACTTTCAGAGTGTTGGCAATTGAACCGGGTTACGAATTCATCGACGGAGATGATTGGGTGGGTGCTGACGGTACGATCTATACAAGTAACAGGGTACGAAGAACCGTACGCCTAGAATTTGAGCCAATGCTCAACCACACGCTTACGGATTATCCGTATTCGAACTTTTCGGACTATGCGATCCTTGAGACAATCCTGCGTAGTAGATATATAGAGCTAGACAATCCAACATCCGAAAAGTTTACTGAACTACTCTTTGCTGCTAATCAAGCAAATCATCCGTTTC
>JAUHYX010000297.1 GCA_030426285.1 bacterium | reverse complement strand
CAAGTGATCGATGAAATGAAGTTCATGATGGATGCAAAACAGCATGTGACTGTCAGACTTGTCAATAGTGAAGATCAACTCAGGCTTCGATTCTATAGCGATCATGCTGGTATTGAGAGTATCTCACTCGGGGAACTATCAGGCCATGGTATGACAGATCCGAATTATGGTGGGGATTGTAAAACTACTGATCTTTATTGTGGGAACAGAAGTCTGATTGGAGCAGACGTTTATGTTGCTAAAGAACACCTCGTTTATGGAGCAGGAAGTGAGAAGTACCCAAGTGATGAAGATGGAGTTATAGAATTCACTATGATTCATGAGTTGTATCATGCGTTTTATCATATTAAACAACCTGAACTTACCAGCAAAGACAATGCTCTTTTGACCTCGATTCGAATGACTGATCTTGCTAAAATCTTCAAGGTTGAGCCGACGGTTTGGCAAAGAATCACCAGTTTGTTTAGCAGTAGAGGGTGGAATGATCGTGTTCCAAAGGGCGAGGTCGATACTTTTCACAATGAGAGTGAGGAGAATATTATCGAAGAAATGCAGGAATAGTAAAATGGTGATTTACACAAAGCGAATATTTGGTCTTGCTCTACCTATGTTCCTTCTATTGGCCTCATGTGGAACTTTGAACTTTCCTTTTAGAACGGAAAACTTGAGTAATCGTGAGGCAATGGAGTATCTGTCCGCCCAATCGAAGTTGAATGCTGCTTTTCGTCTTTCTGACTCGTTGTTTGTTGGAGCAGTCTTTTGGAACAATGAACTGATGACCAATATGTATGAGGGTACTAGGTATCCAGTACTTGAAACAAATATTGCTATGATTGTCTATCATGAAGATGAGAGAAAAGAAGATCAGATATGCTTTTTTTTTGACACAAAGGAAAAACAGGCAAAGTATGTAGGATGTCGGCTAGCGAGAGTTTACAAGATGATTTGTGAATTTGAAGCATGCTTAGTTGACGAGTCGCCTCGTGACATTGACCCCACTTTCAATCTGACGTTTGTTTCACCGACAAAGTTCTTGCAAGTGTCTACTTATGTCTATTCTATGACCGGAGTATCTTGTCCTTGCCCAGGGGTGACTGCGCTATTGAGCGATTTTGTACAGTCTCAATTTATGCTCACGAGGATTCAACAATGAAACTTACATACAAATTGTTGCCTCTTATATTGGTGATCAGTTCTTTAGCTTCCTGTAGTACTTTTTTTCTTGATGAATTGAATGGATCTATTGCCGAGTCGTTTGGTTCTGAGATAGGCTTAAACGAATTGTTAGCCGAATTTGAAGAAAATCAACTCTTTGCAGTGGTTGCGCGTGGAAAGAGTGAGCAGTTGATTTTCATTCGGGATTTACTTGAATCGCCAAAGGCTGTTGGTAACACTTGGTTCATTGGAAGAGGATGTTACCGGTCTGTATGGCCAGAAGTGATTTGGTACGTTGCACATGGTAATACAGTAACGTTTTCGCATGGTCAACCAAGATTGTTCTCTTCACTAGACGATTCCATAAAGAGCGCATGGGCAGACTTCTCGTATGTTCCATCAGTACAGTCGGTTCTGACAAAAAGTAAAACCGAGAGTTATCTTTATTACTACTATAGATTTGATAGTGTTTTGACAAATGACATTCGTGTAGGAAATCCAGCCGCAAGGGCCTATATATCTGTTATGGCAAATCTCAATACTAGACGATAGGTATCGACTACACGTACACGATCCACGGTTGGCTCAAGGCTATCAATCATCCGTCGCTGAACAACAATTACGACCCAGGTGACGATGCCAATGCAACGGCAAAGGATGCGTTTGCCATGTCATTGCAATACTACGACGGAGAGGTTGGAAAGCAGGGCACACACAACTTGTACAATGGTAACATTGCCGCGTGGGCCTCGAACACGCAACCTTCGGGAGTGTCGGGCAAAGCGTACGAACAACTCACAGCTTATAGCTACTGCTACGACAAACTCAATCGTCTGCGCTCAGCCGACTTCTCGTATTGGGACAACACCTGGAATGCAACGCAGGAATACGGCACGCATTACAACTACGATGCCAACGGTAACATTCTGCAGCTGGTGCGCAGAGCTGACTCCAATATTCCGTTTGACTCACTTGTGTACGCGTACAAATCAATTGGTGGCAATCAAATCAACCAACTTGACTTTGTAGACGACAAGAAGTCATCGTCGTCTGCTCTCGACGACATCAAACCAGGTCAAACTGCTGACAACTACGAATACGACGAGATCGGCAACCTCATTGCTGACGACCAAGAAGACATCACGGAAATCAGCTGGACGGTTGGTGGCAAGATCGAGTATATCCATGCCGACGGCAAGTACAAGCTAGAGTACGACTACGATGCACTTGGAAACCGCATTCGAAAACGCTACTATGAGTACGACAACGGATCGTATCCACTCACAAAAACCACGATGTATGTGAAGGACGGTCGCGGAAACGAAGTTTCAGTGTATGAAAAGTCAGCATCTATGGACACAACAACACTACAAATGCATACCCAAGTGAAGGGGCACGAACGACATGGTGCCGTGACTCTGCCAAGAGATAGATTTGCTACAGTTGGAAGTAGTGTCGTTGAGAGGCACCTCGATGCAAGGAACTACGAGATCAAAGATCATATAAACAGTGTCAGAGCGACCGTTTCTGATTATAAAGTGAAGAGTGGAAACGACTATTTGGCAACACTCAATTCGTATCAGAACTTCTCTCCGTATGGGATGCAGCTAAATGAGCAAAGCTTTGAAGAATCTATGATTCGTTTCGACTTCAATGGATACGAACAAGATTCAGAAAGCAAGTTGCTTTCGTCAAGCTTACGACAATACAACAATAGACTCGCAAACTGGCTGACGATGGATCCAAAGTACAATCATTCTCAAAGCTCGTACTCGTCGTACTCAGGAAACCCTATTTGGTACGCAGACCCAAGGGGCGACACTGTTAAGTCTGGTCAAGACGAATGGAATGTCGCAAACAGTGCATATGAGCGTACCCTTGGTGAGAACCACCCAATACAATACGACAAGGAGTCCGGGCATTGGAGCGTAGGAGACTA